>BBBN01000029.1 GCA_001311585.1 Thermus sp. JCM 17653 | reverse complement strand
CACGAAGGAATATAAGCTTGCGGATAACGAGGTGTGGAAGAACCTTCAGGAGCGTCTGGATTCGGGTAGTCAGAGAGGGGGAAGAGGAAGGGGAGGAAGGGGAAGCTCAAGCGAAAACAAAGAAGAGAGCGACACTGGGGGAGCCAGGGAACTCTACACCTGGGCCAAAGTTTTCTCCTTCCTCAAGGCCTTCCACGCTCCGGGAAAAGAAAAGAATTTCATCGAAGCCATAGGAGAGGATCTCCTTAAAGAGAAGGGAAAGGTTGTGGTTCTCGACCTTCCCTCGCTAGGGGACGGAGCCACCTTCTTCGTTCAGCGCCTCATGACCTCTCTCTTTGAGAGGGCCATAGAACTCTATGGTGAGCGCCAGGCTAACTTCGTGGTGGTCTTAGAGGAGGCCCACAACGTCCTTGGGGAAGAGGAGAGTATCTTTTACCGCGTGGCCAAGGAAGGGAGGAAATACGGGATCGGCATGCTCTACTCCACGCAGTCCCCTGCAAGCATCCCTATGGAGATCCTGTCCCAGACGGAGAATTTTCTGGTTAAGCATCTTTCCAGTGAAGAGGACGTCAAAGCCCTTAAGAGGGCCAAAGCCTCGTTCGCTTTCGTGGCCGACTTCCTTCTGTCCGAGCCCATCATTGGCTACTCCTACGTGTACTTTGAGCCGTACCAGCCCTTTGTGGTCTCGTTGCGGGTAAAGCTCCTGGAAAGTGTTCTGAAGGAACTTAGAGAGGGGGTAAATTAAGACAAGAGTTTTTACCTCACCTCCCATCCCCCTTCCCAGGCCTTTTCCCGGGGAATGAAGTGGCTTTCAACTCCCCCCGGGCGTAGGAACCGAAAATGGCCAGCTCCCGCACGCCGAAGCGCGCCCGAAGCTCCGGCTTGTATTGGGCCAAGATGCGCCAGATCTCGCCCAGGGTCTTCATGGTCTGCTACCCCCTAGAGGGGCGAGAATACCCCATAACCGTTAGTATACGCTCCCCTCCAGCTTTCTTGGCCAACCTCTGCCCGTTCCCTGGTACCCTAAAGGGCATGATCGCCCGCTACCAGACGCCGGAGATGGCCCGCCTCTGGTCGGAGGAAAGCCGCTACCGGATGTGGGCCCGGGTGGAGGCCTACGCCCTCGAGGCCTGGGAGGCCCTGGGGAAGGTGCCTAGGGGCCTTGCGGCGAGGCTTCTCGCCAGGCTTGAGGAAAAGCCCCTGGACGAGGCCTTCGCCCGGAGGGTGGCCGAGCTGGAGGCCACCACCCGCCACGACCTGGTGGCCTTCACCCGGGCCCTCACCGAGTGGACGGGAGACGAGGAGGTGGGGCGCTACCTCCACCTCGGCCTCACCAGCTCGGACATCGTGGACACGGCGCAAAACGCCCTTCTGGTGGAGGCCCTGGACCTCGTCCTGGAGGAGCTAAAGGGGGTGGAGGAGGCCCTTAAGGCCCTCGCCCTCCGCCACAAACACACCCCCGCCATCGCCCGCACCCACGGGGTCCACGCCGAGCCCACCAGCTTCGGCCTCCGCTTCCTCTCCTTCCTGGCCGCCTTCCAAAGGGACGGGGAAAGGCTTAAGCGGGCGAGGGAGGCCATCGGGGTGGCCATGCTCTCGGGCTCCGTGGGCAACTACGCCCACGTTCCCCCCGAGGTGGAGGCCCATGTGGCCCGGCGCCTGGGCCTCCTCCCTGAGCCCGTCTCCACCCAGGTGGTCCCCCGGGACCGGCACGCCGAGGTCATGGCGGCCCTCGCCATCCTGGGGGGGAACCTGGAGCGGGTGGCGGTGGAGCTACGCCACCTCCAGCGCACGGAGGTCCTCGAGGCCCAGGAGCCCTTCCACGAAGGGCAGACGGGGAGCTCCAGCATGCCCCACAAGAAGAACCCCGTGGGCCTGGAGAACCTCACCGGGGTGGCGAGGCTTTTGAGGGGCTACCTAGGGCCCGCCCTGGAGGACATCGCCCTCTGGCACGAGCGGGACATCTCCCACTCCTCCGTGGAACGGGTCATCCTCCCCGACGCCACCACCCTGGCCCACTACGCCTTAAGGCGCCTCAAGGGAATCCTGAAGGGCCTCGTGGTCTACGAGAAAAACCTAAAGCGGAATCTGGACCTCACCCGGGGCCTCGTCTACTCCCAGCAGGTCCTGAACGCCCTCATCGCCCGGGGCCTTTCCCGGGACCAGGCCTACGCCCTCGTGCAGCGGAACGCCCTGAGGAGCTGGGAGGAGGAGAGAAGCTTCCTGGAGCTTCTGGAAGAGGACCCGGAAAACCCCCTCAAGGGGGAGGAGCTAAGGGCCCTCTTTGACCCGAAGCCCTTCCTCCGGCACGTGGACGCCATCTACGCCCGCTTCGGGCTCTAGAATGAGGACATGCCCCGGTTTAGCCGGATCACCCACGACCCCCGCCTCTTCGGCGGTAAGGCCACCATCCGGGGGATGCGCCTCACGGTGGCAGCCCTGCTCCGGCGGCTGGCCCACGGAGAACGTCCCGAGGACCTCCTCCGGGACTACCCGGAGCTTAGCCTCGAGGACATCCGGGAAGCCTTGGCCTACGCCGCTTGGAGGCTGGAGGAAGAAGAGCACGCTTTGAGCCCGTGAAGATCCCGGTTCGCCGCGCTGGCGGGAAACCCTCCAGGCCTCGGGGTACGAAGCCCTTTGGCGGCGCCACGTGGGCCCGGAAAACGCCCCCGACGAGGTTCTCTTCGCTTGGGCCAGGGAGCGGGGCTATACGGTCCTCACCGCCGATCTGGACTTCGGCCACCTCCTCTCCCTCCCAGGAGAGGACGGACCTAGCGCGATCCGCCTCCCCTACACAGAACCCCCTGAGGCCCTGCCGCAGGTGCTGGAAGTCTTGAGCCGCTTCTCCGAGGCTTCGCAGCGGGGAGCCCTAGCGGTGATCGGCCCCGAAAAGACGCGGCTTCGCCTCCTGCCGCTACAATGAGGGCAAAGGGCCCCGCGCCCCTTTGAGGAGAGGCATGGAGAAGCTCTACGAGGCAAGGCCAAGGTGCTCTACCGGGAAGGCCCGGACACCTTAAGGGTCTACTTCAAGGACGAGGCCACCGCTTTCAACGCGCAAAAGCGGGGGGTGATCCCCGGCAAGGGCGTGGTGAACAACAAGGTCTCGGCGGCCCTCTTCCGCTACCTCGAGGCCCACGGGATCAGGACCCACTTCCTGGAAGAGGTCTCCGAGCGGGAGATGCGGGTGAGGCGGGTGGAGATCCTCCCCCTGGAGGTGATCCTCCGCTTCAGGGCGGCGGGAAGCTTCGCCCGGCGCTACGGCCTGGGGGAAGGGACCCCCCTGAAGGCCCCCCTTTTGGAGTTCTCCCTCAAAAACGACGCCCTGGGGGACCCCCTGATCTGCGAAAACGCCGTCCTCGCCCTGGGGCTTGCGGGGGAAGAGGAGCTTGAGACGGTGAAGCGCACCGCCCTGAGGGTGGGGGAACTCCTCAAGGCCTTCTTCGCGGAAAGGGGGCTTGAGCTCGTGGACTTCAAGCTGGAGTTCGGGCGGCTTGGGGGAGAAGTCCTCCTCGCCGACGAGATCAGCCCCGACACCATGCGCCTTTGGGACGAGAAGGGGGAGCCTTTGGACAAGGACCGCTTCCGCAAGGACCTGGGCGGCGTGGAAGAAGCCTACCAAGAGGTGCTCCGGCGGGTCCTGGGGTAGACTTGGGCCATATGCCGCGCTACCAGGCCACCCTGCTCATCGAGCTCAAAGAGGGGATCCTGGACCCCCAGGGCCGGGCGGTGGAAGGCGTCTTAAAGGACCTCGGCCACCCGGTGGAAAGCGTGCGGGTGGGAAAGGTGCTGGAAATCGTCTTCCGGGCGGGAAATCTTTTGGAGGCCGAGGAGAAGGCCAAGGCCATGGGCGCCCTTCTCGCCAACCCGGTGATGGAGGTCTACGCCCTGGAGGCCCTAAAGGAGATCCCATGAGGTGGGCCGTCGTCCGCTTCCCCGGCGCCAACTGCGACGAGGACGCCCGCTTCGCCCTGGAGAAGGCGGGGGTCCGGGCGGAGTTCGTCTGGCACACGGAAAGGGACCTCCGGGGCTTTGACGGGGTCTTCCTTCCCGGGGGGTTCAGCTACGGGGACTACCTGAGGGCGGGGGCCCTTGCCGCCAAGAGCCCGGTGATGGAGGCGGTGCGGCGCTTCGCCCGGGAGGGGCGGTACGTGGTGGGGGTCTGCAACGGCTTCCAGATCCTCACCGAGGCGGGGCTTTTGCCGGGGGCGCTGCTCGCCAACCTCAACCTCCACTTCACCTGCAAGGAGGTGGGGGTGCGGGTGGAGCGGAACGACCTCCCCTTTACCCGGCTCTACCCAAGGGGCCAGGTCCTGAGGCTTCCCATCGCCCACGGCGAGGGCCGCTACTACGCCGACCCAGAAACTTTGGCCCGCCTCGAGGGGGAGGGCCTGGTGGTCTTCCGCTATGCGCCCCTAAAGGACGAGGCGGACTACAACCCCAACGGGAGCCTCCACGACATCGCGGGCATCGTGAGCGAGAGGGGGAACGTCCTCGGCATGATGCCCCATCCCGAAAGGGCCGTGGACGAGGTTCTAGGGAACACCGACGGGCTCCCCTTTTTCTTGGGGCTCGTCAAGGAGGTGGCACGATGAAGCCCAAAGCCATCACCTTTGACTTCTGGGGCACCCTCTTCACTGAGGGGGAGGCGTTTTTGGAAAAGGTCATGCCCGCCCGGTACGAGATCCTCCTGGACGCCCTCTCCGAGGCGGGGCACCCGGCGGAGGAAGCCGAGGTGCGGGAGGCCTACCGCCAGGCCTCCTTGGCCTTTGAGGAGGCCTGGAAGGCGGGGGAGCACATGCCCGTGTACGAGCGGGTGGCCCGCATCTTCGCCCTCCTCGGCGCCCCCACGACCCCGGCCTCATCGCCCTCACCGCAAGAAAGCTGGAGGAAAGCTCCCTCCTCGCCCCCCTGAAGCCCCTCCCCGGGGTGGAGGCCCTGAAGGACCTCGCCAAGAAGTACCCCCTGGCCCTCGTCTCCGACACCGGGATGACCCCGGGCCGCCTCCTCAGGGAGCACCTGAAGCGGCAGGGCCTGGACGTCTTCCAGGCCTTTAGCTTCTCCGACGAGACGGGCTTCGTGAAGCCCAAGCCCGAGGCCTTCCGGGTGGCCCTCGAGGCCCTGGGCGTGGCCCCGGAGGAGGCCCTCCACGTGGGGGACCTGCCCCAGACGGACATCAAGGGGGCCTTCGGGACGGGCTACCCCTGGGCGGTCCAGTACGTGGGCCTGAGGGAGGTGAACGGGGAGGTGAAGCCCACGGCCAAGGTGCAGGACCACCGGGAGCTCCTCTCCCTCCTCACGTGATGGAAGCCCTCGCCAAGGAGATCGGGGTCCCCCTGGAGGAGTACCGGGAGATCGCCCGCAGGCTCGGGCGGGAGCCAAACCGGGTGGAGCTCCTCCTCTTCAAGGTGATGTGGAGCGAGCACTGCGCCTACAAGAACTCCCGCCCTCTCCTCAAGGAACTCCCCAAGGAGGGGGAAGCGGTCCTGCAAGGCCCTGGGGAAAACGCCGGCGTGGTGCGGGTGGGCGAGGGCTGGGCCGTGGCCTTCAAGATAGAGAGCCACAACCACCCCTCGGCGGTGGAGCCCTTCCAGGGGGCGGCCACGGGGGTCGGGGGGATCCTCCGGGACATCCTGAGCATGGGGGCGAGGCCCATCGCCCTCCTGGACTCCCTCCGCTTCGGGCCGCCCGAGGAGGCGAGAAGCCGCTACCTCCTCAAGGGGGTGGTCTCGGGCATCGCCTTCTACGGCAACGCCATCGGGGTGCCCACGGTGGGGGGGGACCTCTACTTCCACGAGGCTACCGGGAAAACCCCCTGGTGAACGCCATGTGCCTGGGCCTTTTAAGGGAGGAGCACCTGAAGAAAAGCCGGGCCTCCCTGGGCCGTCCCATCTACTACGCCGGGGCCAAGACGGGCCGGGACGGGATTGGCGGGGCGGCCTTCGCAAGCCGCGAGCTCAAGGAGGAGAAGGCGGAGGACCGGCCCGCGGTGCAGGTGGGGGACCCTTTCCTGGGCAAGCTCCTCATGGAGGCCACCCTCGAGGCCATAGAAAAAGACCTCGTGGAAGGCGTCCAGGACATGGGGGCGGCGGGGCTCACCAGTAGCCTCGCCGAGCTCGCCCACAAGTCGGGCCTCGGGGTGGAGCTCCACCTGGACCTCGTCCCCACCCGGGAGGAGGGGATGGGCCCGGAGGAGCTCCTCCTCTCGGAAAGCCAGGAGCGGATGGTCCTCGTGCCCAAGGAGGGGAAGGAAAAGGCCCTGGAGGAGGTCTTCCGCAGGTGGGGCCTGGACTGCGTCCCCGTGGCCAGGACCATCCCGGAAAGGGTCTTCCGGGTCCTCTTTAGGGGCGAGGTGGTGGCGGAGGTGCCCACGGAGGCCCTGGCCGAGGCCCCCACCTACGTGAGGGTGGGGCGGGAGGACCCCGAGGTCCGGAGGCTCCGGGAAACCCCTATTCCCCCCCTAAAGGCCGACCCCCAGGAGGTCCTAAAGAAGCTCCTCGCCTCCCCCAACCTGGCAAGCCGCGAGGCCGTCTACGAGCGGTACGACCACCAGGTGGACCCGCACCGCCCTCCTCCCCGGCAAGGGGGACGCCGCCGTCCTCTGGATCAAGGCACCCGCCTCGGCATCGCCGCCAAGGTGGACCAGAACCCCCGGTATAGCCGCCTTTCCCCCCGGCTTGGGGCCATGCACGCCCTGGCGGAGGCCTGCCGGAACGTCTCCGTGGTGGGGGCGAAGCCCCTCGCCTACACCGACGGCCTCAACCTGGGAAGCCCTGAGACCCCGGAGCTACCACGAGCTCGCCGAGACCATCGCCGGGCTCAGGGAGGCCAGCGAGGCCCTGGGCGTCCCCGTGGTCTCGGGAAACGTCTCCCTCTACAACGAGAGCGGGGGGAGGCGCATCCCCCCACGGCCATGGTGGGGGTGGTGGGGGTCCTGGAGGTAGATAAGCGGGCGGAGATGGGCTTTAGGCGCCCCGGGGAGGTCCTCCTCCTCCTCGGGGAGGAACGGGGGGAACTCGGGGCGAGCGAGGTCCTCTACCTCCTCACAGGAGAGGAGTTCGGCCACCCCCCAAGGCTTGACCTCGGGCGGGAAAAGGCGGTGCAGGAGGCGATCCGGGACCTCATCCAAAGGGGCCTCACCCGAACGGCCCACGACGTGGCGGAAGGGGGGCTTCTTCTGGCCCTCGCCGAGATGGCCTTCCCCTACGGGGTGGGGGCCACGGTGGAGGTGCGGGAGGGGGGCCTCGAGGCCCTCTTCGGCGAGGCCCCAAGCCGCATCCTCTTCACCGTGGAGAAGGCCCGCCTCCAGGAGGCCACCCTCCTTCTGGAGGAAAGGGGCCTTCCCTACCGGGTCCTGGGGGAGACGGGGGGGAAGAGCCTCACGGTCCTCATCCCGGGGGGTGTCCTAGAGTGGAGCCTGGAGGAACTGCTTTCCGCCTGGAAAGCGCCCCTCAGGGAGGTGCTGGATGGATAAGCCCCAGGAGGAGTGCGGCATCCTCGGGCTTTGGAGCGAAGGCCCCGTGGACGTGGCGGGGCTTCTCCACCTCGGCCTCCTCGCCCTGCAGCACCGGGGCCAGGAGGCGGCGGGGATGGCGGTCACGGACGGCAAGGAGTTTCTGGTGGAAAAGGACCTGGGCCTTGTGCACCAGGTCTTCACCGAGGAGCGCCTGGGGAAGCTCCGCCTTCCGGAGGCCCGCCTGGGAATCGCCCACACCCGCTACTCCACCACGGGCTCCAACCTGCGCATCAACGCCCAGCCCCTCACCGCCCGCACCGCCCACGGGGTCTTGGCCATCGCCATAACGGCAACTTCACCAACGCCAAGCCCCTCCGCGACCGCCTTCTCTGGGAAGGGGCCACCTTCCAGAGCACCTCGGACACCGAGGTGATGCTCCTCCTCCTGGCCCGCCTGGGCCACCTTCCCCTCCCCGAGGCCGCCGCCCAGGCCATGCGGCTCCTCGAGGGGGGTATTCCATCCTCCTCATGAACCGCAAGACCCTCCTCGCCCTCCGGGACCCCCACGGGGTGAGGCCCCTCGTCCTGGGCAAGCCCCCTGGGGCTACGCCTTCGCCTCCGAACCCCCGGCCCTCCTCCTCATGGGGGCGGAGTACGTGCGGGACGTGCGGCCCGGGGAGGTGGTCTGGGTGGAGGAGGGCGAGCTGCGAAGCCTCCAGGCCCTTCCTCCCGAGCCCGCCCCCTGCGCCTTTGAGTGGATCTACTTCGCCCGGCCCGACAGCTCCTGGACGGCACCGAGGCCTACGAGGCCCGGGTGCGGATGGGGATGGAGCTCTTCCGGGAGGCCCCCGCGGAGGCCGACCTCGTGGTCCCCGTGCCCGACTCAGGGATAGGGGCCGCCGTGGCTACGCCAAGGCCAGCGGGCTCCCCCTGGAATTCGGCCTCTACAAGAACCCCTACGCCGGGCGCACCTTCATCCAGCCCACCCAGGAACTGCGCGACCTGAAGACCAGGCTCAAGCTCTCCCCCACGGGGGCGGTGAAGGGCAGGCGGGTGGTCCTGGTGGACGACTCCATCGTCCGGGGCACCACGAGCCGCCGCATCGTGCAGATGCTCAAGGAAGCCGGGGCCCTCGAGGTCCACTTCCGCGTCTCTAGCCCCCCCATCCGCTTCCCCTGCTACTACGGCATAGACACCGCCGCCCGCAAGGAGCTCATCGCCGCGGAGAAGAGCGTGGAGGAGATCCGGGCCTACATCGGGGCCGACTCCCTGGCCTTCCTCTCCGAGGAGGGGGTGAGGCGGGCCATCGGGCGGCCCGTCTGCTTGGCCTGCTTCAACGGGCGCTACCCGGCGGGGGTGCCCGAGGAGGGGGAGAAGCTCGCCCTGGAGCTCTAGACCCTTCGCCTAAGGAAGAGGCCCAGCAAAAGCCCTCCCAGGAAGCCCACCAGCAAAAAGGCGAAGGCGAAGGCCCCGGTGGAGGCCAGGTGCCAGCCAAAGAACCAGTAGCTGCACACCGCGTACCGCTCCACCTGGACCCGCACCAGCTCGGGGAGGTCGCGGCTGGTGGTGAAGTTGATGAGGAGGATGGCCAAAAGAAGGACCAGGAGGGTAACCACGGCCGTCCACTTGACGATGTTCCAGGCATTGGCCTCATGGCCTAAGCTTACCAGCTCCCGGGTCCAGGGCCTATAATCGGACCATGGTCCGCGCGAGCCTGAGGGACGAGGCCCTTTTTGAACTCATCGCCCTGGAGGAGAAGCGCCAGCGGGAAGGCTTGGAGCTCATCGCCAGCGAGAACTTCGTCTCCAAGCAGGTGCGGGAGGCGGTGGGGAGCGTCCTCACCAACAAGTACGCCGAGGGCTACCCCGGGGCCCGGTACTACGGGGGGTGCGAGGTCATCGACCGGGTGGAGTCCTTGGCCATAGAGCGGGCCAAGCAGCTCTTCGGGGCGGCCTGGGCCAACGTCCAGCCCCACTCCGGCTCCCAGCCAACATGGCGGTCTACATGGCTCTGATGGAGCCGGGAGACACCCTCATGGGCATGGACCTCGCGGCCGGCGGGCACCTCACCCACGGCTCCCGGGTGAACTTCTCCGGGAAGCTTTACAAGGTGGTCTCCTACGGGGTCCGCCCCGACACGGAGCTCATAGACCTCGAGGAGGTCCGCCGCCTCGCCCTAGAGCACCGCCCCAAGGTGATCGTGGCCGGGGCCAGCGCCTACCCCCGCTTCTGGGACTTCCAGGCCTTCCGGGAGATCGCCGACGAGGTGGGGGCCTACCTCGTGGTGGACATGGCCCACTTCGCCGGGCTCGTGGCCGCGGGGCTCCACCCGAACCCCGTGCCCTTCGCCCACGTGGTCACCAGCACCACCCACAAGACCCTAAGGGGCCCAAGGGGCGGCCTCATCCTCTCCAACGACCCCGAGCTCGGCAAGAAGATTGACAAGCTCATCTTCCCCGGGATCCAGGGGGGGCCTTTGGAGCACGTCATCGCCGGGAAGGCGGTGGCCTTCTTTGAGGCCCTGCAGCCCGAGTTCCGGGAGTACAGCCGCCTGGTGGTGGAAAACGCCAAGCGCCTGGCGGAAGAGCTCGGCAAGAGGGGCTACCGCATCGTCACCGGGGGGACGGACAACCACCTCTTCCTCGTGGACCTGCGCCCCAAGGGCCTCACCGGCAAGGAGGCGGAGGAGAGGCTGGACGCGTGGGGATCACGGTGAACAAGAACGCCATCCCCTTTGACCCCAAGCCCCCCCGGGTCACCTCGGGGATCCGCATCGGCACCCCGGCCATCACCACCCGGGGCTTCACCCCCGAGGAGATGCCCCTTGTCGCCGAGCTCATGGACCGGGCCCTTCTGGAAGGCCCCTCGGAAAGCCTTAGGGAAGAGGTGCGGCGGCTCGCCCTGGCCCATCCCATGCCTGAAGGCGCCCGCGGGGCACTTAAAATAGGGGGGATGCTCCGCCGCCTCGAGGTGCGCAACCTCGCCGTGATCCGGGAGGCCGCCTTGGAGCTTTCCCCCGGCCTCAACGTCCTCACCGGGGAAACCGGGGCGGGAAAGAGCCTTTTGGTGGACGCCCTGGCCCTCCTTCTGGGGGAAAAGCCCGAGGAAAAGGTGGGGCCCTTCGGGGAAAGCCTCCTGGTCACCGCCTTCTTCCAGGGAAAGGAGGAGCGGGTCCTCTCCCGGAGTGGGGAGCCGCTCCACCCCTCGCATCGACGGGGAGGTGGTGAGCCTCAGGGAGCTCCAGGAGGAGGCGGAAAGGTGGCTCTCCCTCCACGCCCAGCACGCCGCCCTCACCCTCCTCTCCCCCAGGCGGCAGAGGGAGCTTTTGGACGCCCTCCTGGACCCCGGGCTCCTGGCCCGCTACCAGGAGGCCTACGCCCGCCACCAGGCCCTGAAGGGGGAAAAGGAGGCCCTGGAAGAGGCCTTGAGGGCCAAGGCCGAGCGGGAGGACCTGCTGCGCTTCCAGTTAAAGGAGATCGCCGAGGCCAAGCCCCGCCCGGGGGAGGACGAGGAGCTTTGGCAGGAGGCCCGGAAGCTTCGCCACCTCGAGGCCCTGAGGGAGCGGGCAGGAAGGGCCTACGGCTCCTGGAGGAGGAAGCCCTGGCGCCCCTGGAGGCCGCCTTGAGGGAGCTTAGGGCCGGGGGGCGGCTGGATCGGGCCCTGGAGGCCCTGGCCCAGGACCTGGAGGCCGCCCTCCACGGGGCCCAGGCCGTGGCCCGGGAGCTTGGGGACTACCTGGAAGGCCTGGAGGGGGACCCGGAGCGCCTTTCCTTCCTGGAAGCCCGCCTTTCCCTTCTGGAACGCCTGAAGCGCAAGTACGGACCCACCCTGGAGGACGTCCTGGCCCACGGGGAAAGGGCCCGGAGGAGCTTGCCGCCCTGGAGGGGGGGGAGGCCCGGCTTATGGAGGTGGCCCGGGAGCTCGCCGAAGCCAGGGAGGCCCTCCTCCTCGCGGGGGAGGCCCTAAGGGAGGCCCGGGGGCAGGCGGCCCGGGAGCTTTCGGCGGGCATGGAGCGGGAGCTTTCCCAGCTGGGCTTTCCCCAGG
>BBBN01000028.1 GCA_001311585.1 Thermus sp. JCM 17653 | reverse complement strand
CTGCCCCGGGGGAGGGGAGGGTGGAGGGAGGGGGAACGGATCTACGCCGAGAAGTGCGCCTCCTGCCACGGGGCCCGGGGGGAGGGGTACCCCTTCAACCGCCTGGTGGCCGAGCCCTTCCCCATCACCCCCGACACCGAGCCCGTGGAGTACGCCATCGGCAACTACTGGCAGTACCCCACCACCCTCTTTGATTACATCCGCCGGGCCATGCCCTTTGGGCAGGAGGGGACCCTCACGGACGAGGAGGTTTACCACCTGGTGGCCTTCCTCCTCTACATGAACGGCATCATCGAGGCCGACACCCCCGTCAACCAGAAGACCCTGCCCACCTTCAAGATGCCCGCCCGGGAGCTCCTCCACCTGGACCCCGAGACCCAGCGCCGCTTTCCCTGGCTCACCCTGCCCTAGGATGGAGGCATGAACCTTTCCCTGGCGGCGGCCTTTTTTTGCAGGGGTGCTCTCCTTCCTCTCCCCTTGCGTCCTTCCCCTGGTGCCCACCTACCTCTTCTACCTGGGGGGGGAAAGGGGGCGCCCCTTTTCAACGCCATCTTCTTCATCCTGGGCTTTGGGGCGGTCTTTTTCCTCCTGGGCCTGCCCTTCACCTTCCTCGGGGGGCTCCTCTTTGAGCACCGGCAGACCCTGGCCCGCATCGGGGGGGTGGTCCTCGTCCTCTTCGGGCTCTACATGCTGGGCCTCAGGCCCAGGTGGGGGGTTTCCCTGCGCTACGAGGGGGAGACAGGCCGCCCCTTGGGGGCCTTCCTCCTCGGGGCCACCTTGGGCCTGGGCTGGACCCCCTGCATCGGTCCCATCCTGGGGGCCATCCTCACCCTCACCGCCGTGGGCGGGGGGGTGGGGTTTCTCCTGGCCTACATCCTGGGGCTTGCCGTCCCCTTTCTCCTGGTGGCCCTCTTCGCCGAGCGGGTGAAGGGGTGGTTAAGGCGGGCGGGGCGCCTTTCCCACTACGTGGAGCTCTTCGCCGGGGTGGTCCTGATCCTGGTGGGGGTCCTGCTCCTCACCGATACCTTCACCGCCCTCAACACCTTCTTCCTGCGCATCACGCCGGAGTGGTTGCAAAAGTACCTGTGAGGCCCCCGGAAGGCTTTTCCCCTGTTCATGAGGTTTAGACTGGGTTAGGCATGCTCCTTCGCCTCGAGGCCCTCTCCAAACGCTTCGGACGGGACTGGGTGGTCCGGGACCTGAGCCTCTCCCTGGACCGGGGGGAGGTGGTGGCCCTCCTCGGCCCCAACGGCTCGGGCAAGACCACCCTCTTAAGGCTCATGGCGGGGCTTTTGAAGCCCACCCGGGGCCGGGTGGAGCGCCGAGGCCGGGCCCTCTTCCTCCCCAACCCCCCGGCCTTCCACCGGCGCCTCACCGCCCGGGAGCACCTCCTCTTTGACCTGGCCTTCCACGGGGCGGGGGGGGGACTGGAAGGGGGCCTTGGCCCGGTTTGGCCTCCCCGCGGACCTCCCCCTTTCCGCCTTTTCCAGCGGGATGAAGAAGCGCCTGGCCCTGGCCCGCCTCACCCTCTTGCGGCCGGACCTCTGGCTTCTGGACGAGCCGGAAACCGCCCTGGACCAGGAGGGGAGGGCCCTTCTTCTGGAAACTCCGGGAGGCCCAGAAGGGGGCGGCGGTGGTCCTGGCCACCCACGACCGGGCCTTGGCCGAGGCGGTGGCCCACCGGGCCCTGGAGCTGGGGGGGGCGTGATACCGCCCCATGCTGGCCCCGGCAAAATCCTCGGGCGGGGTATGAGGCGGGTCTGGCTTTTGGCCCTTCGGGACCTGCGCCTCGAGGTCCGGGACCGCTCCGGCCTCCTTTCCCTTCTGGCCTTCCTCGGGGTGAACCTGTTCGTCATGGCCCTGGCCCTGGGGCCCGAGGAGGCCCTTCTGCGCCGGGCGGCCCCCGGGGTCTTGTGGGTGGCCCTGGCTTTCCTCGCCACCCTCCTCTCCACCCGGGCCTTTGCTTGGAGGTGGAGGAGGGCACCCTGGAGGACCTGCTCCTCGCCCCCGGGGGGAAGGAGTGGATCTACTTCGGCAAGCTCCTTTTCCAGATGCTCCTCCTCCTGCCCGCAGGCCTTCTCGCCCTCCTCTTGGCCGCAGGGCTTTTCTACCTGCCCCTGGAAAAGGGGCTTCCTCTCCTCCTCACCCTGGCCCTGGGTACCCTGGCTACGCCAGCGTGGCCACCTTCTACGCCGGGCTTCTCGCTCGGCTTAGGGGGCGGGAGGCCCTTCTGCCCCTTCTCCTCTTCTCCCTGGTGGTCCCCGTGGTCCTGGCCTCGGTGCGGGCCACGGCGGGGCTTTTGGAGGGGCTTCCTTTAGGGGAGGTGGCCTCCTGGTGGCAGCTTCTCCTAGTGTTTGATGCCGTCTACGTGACGGCCAGCGCCCTCCTCTTTCCCCTAGTGATGGACGGGTGAGGCCACAGACTTCTAAGCCAAGGAGGGCCTATGCTGGAAACGGAGGAACGCGATGCTGAAGGCGGCTTACCCGGAACGCCCCGATGCCCTGACCTGGGTTTTCCTGGGCCTGGGGCTTCTCCTTATGCCCCTGGGCCTCTACCTGGCCCTGGCGGCCCCGCCCGACGTGAACCAGGGCTATTTGGTCCGCATCATGTACCTGCACGTGCCCGGGGCCTGGCTCGGCTACCTGGCCTTTCTCGTCACCTTCCTCTACTCCCTCCTCTACCTCTTCCGCCAGGACCCCCGGTACGACCGGGTGGCCAAGGCCAGCGCCGAGATCGGCCTGGTCTTCATGGGTCTGGCCCTGGTGACGGGGATGCTTTGGGCCCGGCCCACCTGGGGGGTTTACTGGACCTGGGAGCCTAGGCTCACCACCACCGCCATCCTCTTCGCCGTCTATGTGGGCTACTTCCTCCTGCGGGGGGCCATCGAGGACCCCGAGCTTCGCCGCAAGGCGGCGGCGGCGGTGGGTGTTTTGGGCTTCCTCAACGTGCCCATCAACTACATGTCGGTGAAGTGGTGGCGGAGCCTGCATCAGACCCAATCCATTGACCTCACCACGGGCAAGGTCCACATGGCCCCGGAGATGCTCCAGGCCCTCCTTTTGAATCTCCTGGTCTTCACCTTGCTCTACCTGGGCTTCGTGCGCTTCCGGGGTTTTCTGGCCGCCCTGGAGGAAAGAAAGGAGGAGGCGTGATGGAGGTCTTCGTCACCTGGGTCTACGCCCTCACCTACCTCACGGTCTTCGGGTATCTGGCTTACCTCTTCTTCCGCTACAGGAGGGCGCGGTGAGGACCAAGTACGCCCTTGGGCTCTTGGTGATCCTCGGGGCCCTGGCCTATCTCCTCTTCGGGGGGCTCGGGCAGAACCTGGTGTACTTCCTCACCCCCTCGGAGTACCTGCAGGACCAGGCCAGGTACCAGAACCGCCCCGTGCGCCTGGGGGGCTTGGTGAAGCCCGGAACCGTCCGCTACGACAAGGACCTTCTGGAACTCCGCTTCGTCCTCACCGACGGGGTGGCGGAGGTGCCCGTCCTCCACAAGGGCACCCCCCCGGGCATGTTCAAGGAGGGCCAGGGGGTGGTGGTGGAGGGCCGCTTCCAAGAGGGGGTCTTCCGGGGCACCAACCTCTTGGTGAAGCACTCCGAGACCTACCAGCCCCCAAGGAGGGCTGGACCCCGGAGGACGTGCGCAAGCTCATTGAGGAGGCCAAATGACCCCGGCCCTGCTCGGCAACCTAGGGGTGAGCCTGGCCCTGGCCTTCAGCCTCCTGGGCCTCGCCCTGGCCCTCCTCGCCTACCTCCAGGGGGACGGGCGCTTCCTAAGGGGAGCGAGGGCCCTGGCGCCCCTCGCCCTCCTGGGGGCCTTGGCGGCCTTTTGGGCTCTGGAGTGGGCCCTCCTCACCCACGACTTCAGCTTGGCCTACGTGGCCCGGAACCACTCCACCAAGGACCCCCTCTGGGTGACCCTGGTGACCCCGTGGGCGGCCCTCGAGGGCAGCATCCTCCTCTGGGGCCTCCTCCAGACCCTCTACACCCTCCTCGCCAGCAAGAAGCCCCTGGACCCCTGGCGGGCCTCCCTGGTTCTCGCCGTGCTCTACGGCATCCAGGTCTTCTTCTTCGGGGTCATGGCCACCATCGCCAGTCCCTTTGAGACCCTCCCCAACCCTCCCCAAGACGGCGTGGGCCCCAACCCCCTCCTCCAGAACCACTGGATGATGGCCGTCCACCCCGTGCTCATGTACCTGGGCTTCGTGGGCCTGAGCGTGCCCTACGCCTACGCGGTGGCGGCCATGGCCACCCGCCGCTACCAGACCTGGGTGGAGGAGACCCGGTGGTGGACCCTCATCGCCTGGGGCTTCCTCACCGCCGGGAAGGTGGCGGGGATGTGGTGGAGCTACGAGGTCCTGGGCTGGGGGGGGTACTGGGCCTGGGACCCGGTGGAAAACGCCAGCTTCATCCCCTGGCTCCTCGCCACGGCCTTCCTCCACACCGCCTTTGTCCAGCAGACCCGGGGAGCCTTCAAGACCTGGAACTTCGCCTTCGTGACCCTGGCCTTCGCCGCCACGGTCCTCGGCACCTTCCTCACCCGTAGCGGGGTGATCCAGTCGGTGCACGCCTTCGCCGAGGGCCCCGTGGGGCCCGCTTTCCTGGGTTTCTTCCTCTTGGCCACGGGCCTCGGCCTGGGGCTCCTTTCCCGGGTTTCCCGGGAGGTGCAAGACAGCGCCCTTTTCCACCCCCTTTCCCGAAGGGGCGCTTCTCCTCGGGGCCTTCTTCTTCGCGGGCTGGGCCCTCGTGGTCGTCCTGGGCACCTTCTACCCCCTCTTGGTGGAGGCCTTTAGCGGGGCCAAGGTGAGCGTGGGGGCGCCCTTCTTCAACCAGGTCTCCGCCCCCCTGGGGGCGGGGATCCTCCTCCTCATGGGGGTGGGGCCCATTCTCCCCTGGCGCAGGACCCGGAAGGAGGTCTTGAAGAACCTCTTCCCCCTCTTCTTCGCCCTCGCCTTGGGGACTCTCCTGGGCCTTTTCCGGGGGTACACCTTGGGGGCCTCCTTCGCCCTGGGGCTTTTCCTCTACAACACCGCCGCCATCTACCTCCTGGCGCGGGAAGGGGTTCTGGCCCGGGCGCGGGCGGGGCTTTCCCCCTGGGGCTTTTTGCAAAACCGGAGGCGGGTGGGAAGCCTCGTGGTCCACTTCGCCGTGGCCTCATGGGCCTGGCCATCGCCTTCAGCCAGACCTACCGCCTGGAGAGCGAGAAGACGCTCCACCGGGGGGAGGCCTGGGAGGTGGGGGGGGTGCGCATGGAGTTCCAGGGGGTGCGGGCCCTGGACGAGGGGCGGCGCTTCGCCGTGGAGGCCCGCCTCCAGACCGACCGCTTCGGGGAGGTCAGGCCCAGGCTCCACTTCTACCCCCAGATGAATAGCCCCCTCCCCGCCCCCAAGGTGGTCTACACCCCGGGGAACGACTACTACTTCCTCCTCATGGACTTTGATCGGGAGAAGGGGGAGTGGGCCTCCATCCGGCTCATCGTCACCCCCTTGGTCTTCTGGATGTGGGTGGCGGGGGGGCTTATGGCCCTGGGTACCTTTACCTCCTCTGGCCGGCGGCGAGGGGCGAGGAGCTTAAGGGGGTGAGCCCGGCGTGAGGGGGTGGCTCTGGCTCCTTCTGGTTCTGACCCTGGGAGGGCTTTTCTGGTGGGGGATGCAGCGGAACCCCAAGGAGCTTCCTTCCGTGCTGGCCAAAGAGCGGAGGCCCGCCCCGGACTTCACCCTGCCCCTCCTTCCCCCCTACCGGGAGGCCTGGGGGGAGACCTTCCGCCTGGCGGACCACCTGGGGAAGAAGCCCATCGTCCTCAACTTCTGGGCCAGCTGGTGCTACCCCGCCTGCTACGAGGAGGCGCCGGTCCTCGAGGCCTCCTGGCGGCGCCACAAGGAAGAGGTGCTTTTCGTGGGGGTGAACACCCAGGACAAGGAGCCCGAGGCCCTGCGGTTCGTCTCCCAGTTCGGCCTCACCTTCCCCCAGGTGTACGACCCTCGAGGCCGGGTGGGGGTGGACTACGGGATGTACGGGGTGCCGGAGACCTTCTTCGTAGACCGGGAGGGCCGGGTGGTGGCCCGGCACGCCGGGGCCCTTGACGAGGCCACCTTGGAGCGGTACCTGGCGGAGGTGTTGCCATGAGGTGGTTCCTGTTCCTTCTAGCCCTTTCCCTCCCCGCCCTGGCCCAGGAGGGCCCGCCCCCGGACCTGCCTCCCGAGGTCTTCCAGATCGCCCGCACCCTGCGCTGCCCCGTGTGCCAGGGGGAGTCGGCCGCCGAGAGCAACTCGGGGGTGGCGGTGGAGATGCGCCGGATCATCGCCGAGATGCTCAAGGAGGGGAAGACGAAGGAGGAGATCCAAGCCTTCTTTGTGGACCGCTACGGGGAGTGGATCCTCTACGAGCCTCCAAGGCGCGGGACGACGCTTTGGGTGTGGCTTCTGCCCCTTTTGGGGCTTCTTCTCCTCGGCCTCGGCCTTTTCGCCTACTTCCGGCCTAAGCCGCTTCCCAAGGAGCTTCTGGAGGAGGCGGAGCGCCGCCTAAAGGAGCCTCCAAGATGACGGCCACCCTGCTCTTTCTCGCCCTTTTCCTCCTCGGCCTCCTCCTCGCCTAAGGCCCCTCCTCGGCCCCAAGGAGCCTTTCCCGGAGCCCCCTAGGCGGGAGGAGCTCCTCAAGGAGCTAGAGGTCCTGAAGGGGGAGGTGGAGGCCTCGAGGGGGAGGAGAGGAAACGGGCCCTGGCCCGCATGGTGGAGGTGGAAAGGCTTTTGGAGGCTACCGCCCCCCCGCTCCCCGGTCCTTCCACCCCTGGCCCGTGGCCCTGGCCCTGGGGGTGGTGGTGCTCCTGGGGGTGGGCCTTTGGCGCTACACCCTCCCCCGCCTCCCCGGGGAGACCACCGTGACCCAGCGCCAGGAGGCCCGGGAGCTCAAGGCCTTGGCCGATAAGGCGAAGCGCACGGGGGCGCTGGAGGACCTCCTCGCCTGGGGGCGGAGGGCTTTTGAACTCAAGGCCTTTGACCAAGCGGCGGAGGCCTACCTGGAGGTCCTCAAGAAGGACCCCAAGAACGTGGAGGCGGTGCGCCGGGTGGGGATCCTCCTCTTCATGGGGGGCAGGCTGGAGGAGGCCCGGCTTTTTCTGGAGATCGCCCAGCACGCCGACCCCAAGGCCGCCGAAGGGTGGCTCTTCCTGGGGAACCTCTACTTCCAAGAGGGGCGAAGGCAGGAGGCCATCGCCTCCTGGGAGAAGTACCTGGAGGCCGGAGGGGAGGCCCGGGAGCGGGTGGAGGGCCTCATCGCCATGGCCCGGGCCCAGGCCCAGGGAGGAAAGGACGGGAAGAGCGTCTACCAGGCCCGCTGCGCCGCCTGCCACGGCCTCCAGGGGGAAGGAGGTGTGGGACCGAGGCTTAAGGGGAACCCCATCCTAAAGGCCCCGGAGGCGGTGCGGGAGGTCGTGCTCAAAGGTCGTGGGACGATGCCCGCCATACCCCTTTCCCCGGAGGAGCTCACGGCCCTCTTGGACTACCTGGGTAGCCTGGAGCCATGAGGCGCCGCGACCTCGTCTTCTACCTCCCCGTGGCCGTGGCCGGAGTTCTTCGCCTGGTTCGGGGTGCGGACCTACAACCTCCGCTTCCGCCCCCGCCCCGAGGCGGGAGAGCCCACCTGGAGGGAGGGCCCCAAGGTGGCCGTGGCCCGGCTGGGCGAGCTTGGGGTGTGGCAGGCGAAGCCTTCCTCTACCCCCTTCCCCTCGGGGAGCTCAAGGCCTTCCTCCTCCGCCTGCCCGAGCCCGTCCCCGGGGGGCTTTCCCTGGGGGAGGAGCACTACGCCGCCTTTAGCCGCATCTGCACCCACCAGGGGTGCACCCTGAACTACGTGCCCGACCCCGAGGCGGCTTCCCTCCTCTACAACTTCCGCTACGAGAGGCCCTTTTTGGGCTGCCCCTGCCACTTCGGGGCCTTTGACCCCCTGCTTGGGGGAAGGCGGTCTACGGCCCCCCCCGGTTTCCCCTCCCCAGGCTCCGCCTCCAGGCCGAGGGGGAGACCCTCTACGCCACCGGGCACGAGGTGCCCCTAAGGCCCATGGAGGGCGGTTAGCCTCCGAGCCGCACCCGCACGAACCGGTCCCGTCCCCGCTGGAGGATGCGGGGGCGGGAGAGGTCCACCTCGAGGCTCGGGTCGGTGAGGACCTCCCCGTCCAGCCTCAGGCCCCGGTTCTGGATGAGCCTCCTCGCCTCGGCGTTGGAGGGGGTGAGGCCCGCTAAGGTAAAAAGCCTCGCCACCCAGATCCGGCCCTCCTTGAGCTCGGAGGGGGGGATCTCCACCTCGGGGATTTCCTCCGGGACCTCCCCCTTGGCCACCTGGTCGTAGCGGGCCTCCGCCCTTCGCACCGCTTCGGGACCCGCCTCCTTGTCCTTCCCGAAGGCCTCCCAGGCGTAGCCAGGCCCTCGTAGAAGGCCCGGTCTATGCGGGGGGGATCTTCGGCAGGGCGTAGGCCGCGGTGAGGAGGCGGGCGAGGACCCGGTGGGCGGGAACGGGGCCCGCCTTCAGGAGGGCCTCTATCTCCTCCTCCTCCAGGTCCGTGAGGAGGCGGAAGTAGCTCGGGAGCAGGGGGTCCGGCACCCGCATGAGCTTCTTGAACATCGCCTCCGGGGGCTCGGCCACCCCGATGTAGTTGTCCAGGCTCTTGCTCATCTTCTCCCGCCCGTCCAGGCCCACCAAAAGGGGCATGAGGAAGCAGACCTGGGGGCTTTGCCCGTAGGCCCGTTGCACCTCCCGGCCCACCAGGAGGTTGAAGCGCTGGTCCGTGCCCCCATCTCCACATCGGCCTTATGGCCACGGAGTCGTAGGCCTGGGCGAAAGGGTAGAGGAACTCGTGCAGGGAGATGGGGACCCCCTCCTCGTAGCGCTTTTTAAAGTCCTCCCTCTCCAGCATCTGGGCCACGGTCATGAGGGAGGTGAGGCGCACCACCTCCTTGAAGGTGAGGCCCTCCAGCCACTCGGAGTTGTAGCGGAGCTCAAAAAGCTCCGGCTCCTGCCTCAAGATCTTCCCCGCCTGCTCCACGTAGGTCTTGGCGTTCTCCCGGGTCTCCTCGAGGGTGAGGGGGGGGCGGGTCCTGCTTCGGCCCGAAGGGTCCCCGATCATCCCCGTGAAGTCTCCGATGATGAGGACCACCTTGTGGCCGAGCTCCTGGAACTGGCGCATCTTCCTCAGGACCACCGCGTGGCCAGGTGGAGGTCGGGCCGTGTGGGGTCAGCCCCCAGCTTCACCGTGAGGGGCCGGCCTTCCCTTAGCTTTTCTAGAAGCTCTTCCTCGGGGAGGATCTCCTCCGCTCCCCGCTTCAAAAGGGCCAGGGCCGCTTCCGGGGAAAGCCTTGGGTCCGCCATGAGGCCAAGTATACTGAAGGCAATGCGGAGCCTGCTCCTTCTCGCCTTGGCCACCCTGGGCCTTTACTGGTACGCCGAGCGGTACGGCCTGGCCGTGGGCTACCCCCCCTTCCTGCCCGTCTTCTACTGGAAGTACACGGGGGAGGCGGTGTATCCCCTTCGGGTCACGGGGCTTTACGACACCGTCAAGGTCAAGGTCTCGGGCAACCTCGAGGAGGGCCGTCTCCAGGTGGCCTTGCTCAAGGGGGGGAAGCCCGTGGGGGAGAGGACCTTTGCGGGCACCTTCCAGCAGGAGCTCCGCTTTCCCGTGGAGGCCGGGGAGTACGCCCTGCGCTTCCGCTTAGAGGGGGCCAAGGGCCGGGTGCGCTACGACTGGGTGGCCACCAAGTTTGCCCCCTAGGCGCTGGGTGTGCTACACTGGGCCTGGTTTGCCCTGAGGGGCACGAAGGGGAGAGAGATGGCGCAGAAGAAGCCCAAGAGGAACCTGTCCGCCCTCAAGCGGCATCGGCAGTCCTTGAAGCGCCGGCTTCGCAACAAGGCCAAGAAGTCGGCCATCAAGACCCTGAGCAAGAAGGCCATCCAGCTGGCCCAGGAGGGCAAGGCGGAGGAGGCCCTCAAGATCATGCGCAAGGCCGAAAGCCTCATCGACAAGGCGGCCAAGGGTTCCACCCTGCACAAGAACGCCGCCGCCCGCAGGAAGTCCCGGCTGATGCGCAAGGTGAACCAGCTCCTCGCCGCCCAAGGGGCGAGCGCCTGAGGAGGTGGGGCATGGGTAAGGGCGACCGCCGCACCCGCAGGGGCAAGATCTGGCGGGGTACCTACGGGAAGTACCGCCCCCGCAAGAAGAAGTAGCCCGGAGGGGGTTTCGCTCCGGGCCGTCCCTTTGGGGTTGCCGCCGCAACGAAAGGTAGGGGGGAGGCTTAGTACCACCCCATGCTGGCGCAAGCCAGCATGGGGGCCCCAAAAAAAGCCCTCTCCTAGCCCCGTTTCGGGCATCCCGTGTCGCCAAGCCAAAGCGTGGGCACTTAGCTTTCCCCCTCTTTTTCCATCTCCCAGGTGAGGTCCCGGAGGAGCCAGCCCCGGCCCGGGGGGGCGATCTCTCCGGAAGCCAGAGCCTGGACCAAATAGCGGCGCACCAAGTCCACAGGCACCCCCTGGGCGATGACCTCGCCGAGGTTGCGGGTGCCGTCCAAAAGGCCCTGGAGCTGACCGAACTCCTCCAGGGTCTTGCTCTTTCTTCCCTGGTAGCGGATGCGCAGGGCGTACCAGGCGTAGCGGCGGAGGGGGTAAAGGTCCCCTTCCCGCACCCCCATGTAGGCCCGTTCCATGGCGATGAGGAGGGGGACGCCCCAGGCCTTAGCCGCCGCCCGCACGCTTTTTCCTCCTTGGAAGACTTCCAGAGGGGGCTTGGGGCGGAGGGCTTCCAGCACGCGGCTGGGCGAGTCTATGAGGGAGCGGAAGCGATCCCACTCGTCGTTGACCCGGGCCCATTCCCCGAGGAGGGTGGGGAAGGGTAGGGGAGGAGGTTCCGGGGAGGCCGGTCCCGGTTGGAAGCGGAAGGTGCCTTCCTTGGGGTGCAAGGGGAAGGTGAAGAGGGCCTCGAGGCCTTCCCAGTCCAGGATGGCCGCCTCCACCACCTCGCCCTGGGCGAAGCGGAGGGTGAGGGGAAGGGGGCCAGCCTGCACCTCCAGGGTGCCGGAACGGCGGTGGCCGTGGATGAGCTCCAGGACCTCCGTGAGGGGAATGAGGCTCAGGTTTCCTTCCACCGGTATCCCTCCCCAATGCTCAAGACCAGGGTACGCCCCTCTCCCCGGTAGGGGCAAGGGCCTTCATGGCCGCCCCCTCTTCTCCCTCCCGCACCAGGCGGCCAGGGTGGGGCCCGCCCCCCCCACGAAGGCCGCCAGGGCCCCGCCTTAAGGGCGTTTTCTATGGCCTCCAGGACCCCGGGCATGAGGTGGGCCCGGTGGGGCTGGTGGAGGCGGTCGCGGCAGGCCTCCCGTAGGGCCTCGAGCCTCCCCGAAGAGAGCGCCGCAGGCCAGAGGCGCTACGGGCCAGGTTGTAAATGGCGTCCTCCAGGGGCACCTCCCGGGGCAGGGCCTCCCGGGCCAGGGGGGTGGGGACCTCGTAAGGGGCACGGCCAGGACGAAGCGCACCCCTTCGGGCCTCGGCAGAGGGATGGCCAAGGGGGGGTCGCTCAGGCGGCCACGAAGCCCCCAAAGACCGCCGGG
>BBBN01000027.1 GCA_001311585.1 Thermus sp. JCM 17653 | reverse complement strand
CCACGGTGCGGGCCAGGTGAAGCGCGGCCGCCGCCGGGTGCCCCCCGGGGAGGACGAAGCCCCGGAAGGGGGGGCTTTCCTCCTGGTAGCGGTCTATGGCCTTTTCCAAGGCCTCCACGTCCTCGGCGTCCATGCGGGCGATGTTCTTCTCGTAGGGGCTTCCCATGCGGGTGGCCAGGTCGGCCCCCAGGTCAAAAAGGGCGTTTTGAATGCGCTCCAGGAGGTCTTGCAGGTCCAGGTGTTCCCTGGGAAGGAGGCTTCGGGCGAGGCCCAAGGCGCTATTGGCCTCGTCCACGGTGCCGTAGGCCTCCACCCTGGGGTGGGCCTTCACCACCCGCTCGGCCCCGTAAAGCCCCGTCTCGCCGGCGTCTCCGGTCTTGGTGTAGATCTTCATAGCCCCATTGTAGGGAAAGGCCCCGGGCGCCGGAGCAACCCGGGGCTTTTCCTTGGCGGGCCCGAGAGGATTCGAACCCCTGACCTGCTGATCCGTAGTCAGCCGCTCTATCCAACTGAGCTACGGGCCCAAGCCAAGCTCAAACATACCACGCCCCAAGGGGGCTTGTCAATAATGAAAGCGTGCGGGAGCGTCGCCTGGAAGCCCTTCTGCTTCAGGCCCTGGCGCGGGAACGTACCCTGGAGGAACTCCACGCTGCTCTCAGGCCCCTCCACCCGGGCCTCACCAAGGCCCGCCTCTTCGCCCTTCTGGTGCGGCTCAGGCGGGAGGGGCGGGTGGCCTTTGAGGGGGGGCGCTTCCGGCTAGCGGGGGAAGAGGACTTTAGCCAACGGGATGGGTAACCCAGACTTAGGCTGAGGGTAAAATGGGGGCACCGCGGCCAAGGCGGGCTTCTACCATGGGGAAGCCAGTCCTACCCCAGGCTCCAGATTCTCACCGTGGAGGACCTTCTTGCGGGCAAGCGCCCCCAACTTCCCGTAGGTAGCCGCATTGTGAGCTACGAGCGGGGGAAGGTAAAAACGGGCGAGGCGAGGGATGGCAAGGTGCCCCTGCCCTTTGATGATTGACCGCCGCGCCATCAGGACCGCCCAGCGGGTGCTATCCTAGGCCTTAATGCGGCCGGGGCTTTCCGCGAAACGCCTGGTGGTGAAGGTGGGGAGCGCCGTTCTCGCCGGAGAGGGGGGGCTGGACCGGGCGGTTCTGGGGGAGATCGCCCGCCAGGTCGCCAGGCTCCGGGAAGAGGGCCGGGAGGTGGTTTTGGTTTCCTCGGGGGCGGTGGCGGCGGGGATGCGGCGGCTCGGGCTAAAGGAGCGCCCCAAGGACATGCCCCTAAAGCAAGCCCTCGCCGCCCTCGGCCAGCCCCTCCTCATGGCCCATTGGCAGGAGGCCTTCGCCCCCTTCGGCCTTCCCGTGGCCCAGGTCCTCCTCACCGCCGAGGACCTCTCCGCCCGGGGCCGCTACCTGAACGCCAAGGCCACCCTAAGGGCCTTCTGGACCTGGGGGTCGTACCCGTGATCAACGAAAACGACACCGTGGCCTTTGAGGAGATCCGCTTCGGGGACAACGACCAGCTCTCCGCCCGGGTGGCCGCCTTGGTGGAGGCGGGCCTTCTCGCCCTCCTCTCCGATGTGGACGCCCTCTACGAGGAGGACCCCAAGCAAAACCCCCTGGCTAGGCCCATCCCCGAGGTGGAGTCCGTGGAGGCCGTCTTGGCCCACGCCGGGGAGGGGAATCCCTTGGGGAGCGGGGGGATGCGGAGCAAGCTCCTCGCGGCCCGCATCGCCGGGAGGGTGGGGATCCCCACCCTCCTCCTCCCCGGAAAGCGGCCAGGCGTTCTCCTCGAGGCCCTCTCCGGGGCCCCCTTGGCACCTACTTCCACGCCAGAAGGCGCTACCGGGGGGAGAAGGCCTGGCTCTTTGGCCTCCTCCGCCCCAAGGGGGAGCTCGTCTTGGACCGGGGGGGCGGTGCGGGCCTTAAAGGAGCGGGGGGCGAGCCTCCTTCCCGCCGGGGTCAAGGAGGTGCGGGGAAGGTTTTCCCGGGGGGAGGCGGTCCGCCTCCTCTCGGAGGAGGGCGAGGAGGTGGGGGTGGGCCTCGCCAACTACGCCTCGGAGGAGATCGCCCGCATCAAGGGGCGGCAAAGCGCGGAGATTGAGGGCGTCCTGGGCTACCGCTACACCGAGGAGGTGGTCCACCGGGACCACCTGGCCCTGAGGGAGGAAGCATGACGGCGACAAGCCTTCGGGAACTGGCGGAGCGCGCGCGGAAGAGGCTTTCCGAGATCGCCAAGGGGAACCGGGACCGGGCCCTCCTTGCCATGGCAGACCTCTTGGAGGCCCGCTGGGAAGAAGTCCTAAAGGCCAACCGGGAGGACCTGGAGGAGGCGGAAAGAGTAGGCCTTCCCAGGGCCAAGCTGGACCGCCTGGCCCTTAAGGAGAAGGACCTGAAGACCCTCACGGAAGGCCTCCGTCAGATCGCCCGCCTCCCCGACCCCCTGGGGCGCATAGAGGGCCTGGCCAAAAGGCCCAACGGCCTCAGGGTAGGCAGGATGCGGGTGCCCCTGGGCCTCATCGGCTTCATCTACGAGGCGAGGCCCGGGGCCACGGTGGAGGCGGTGGGCGTGGCCTTGAAGGCGGGAAACGCCATGCTCCTTAGGGGCGGCAAGGAGGCCTTCCGCTCCAACCAGGCCCTGGTGGCCCTCTGGCACGAGGCCCTGGGAGAGGCGGGCCTTCCCGAGGAGGCGGTCACCCTCGTCCCCACCACCCACCGGGAGGCCGTCTTGGAGATGTGCCGCCTGGAGCTTCTGGACCTCCTCATCCCCAGGGGGGAGAGGAGCTCATAAGGCTCGTGCAACAGGAGGCCCGGGTTCCCGTCCTCGCCCACGCCAAGGGGGTGAACCACCTCTACGTGGACGAGAAGGCGGACCTCTCCATGGCCCTCCGCCTCGCCCTAAACGGCAAGACCCAGCGCCCAGCGGTGTGCAACGCCCTCGAGGCCGTCCTGGTGCACGAGAAGGTGGCGGAGGCCTTCCTCCCCCTGCTGGAAAGGGCCATGCGGGAAAAGGGGGTGGAGCTTAGGGCTTGCCCCAAGGCCCTTCCCCTCCTCAAAGAAGCGGTCCCCGCCCAGGAGGAGGAGTGGGACCGGGAGTATTTGGACCTCATCCTCCGGGTCAAGGTGGTCTCGGGGCTGGAAGAAGCTCTGGCCCACATCGCCCGCTACGGCTCCCGGCACACCGAGGCCATCTGCACCGAGGACCCCAAGGCCGCCTGGCGCTTCCTGGAGGAGGTGGACGCGAGTCTGGTCCTCTGGAACGCCTCCACCCGTTTCAACGACGGCTTTGAGCTGGGCCTTGGGGCGGAGATCGGCATCAGCACCTCCAAGCTCCACGCCTATGGCCCCATGGGCCCCATGGAGCTCACCACCCTTAAGTGGGTGGCCCTGGGGGAGGGGCAGGAGCGGGGGTAAGGCTTGCTTAAGCGGTTCTACCGGCGCTACCAGGAGGCCCACGTCCCCTTCTTCGCCGCCGCCTTAGCCTACTACGCCCTCCTCTCCCTCATGCCCCTTCTCTTCCTCCTGGTGGGGGGGTTCGGCCTTCTCCTGGGGGGGAACCCCGCCTTGCAGGAAGAGGTGTGGCACGCCCTGGCCCAGTTCACCCAGGCCCTCTTTCCCGCCCGGCCCGAACTCGCCCAGGACCTTTTCCGCTTTCTCACCCGGGGGGCCTTCCCCCTCACCTTAGGAAGCGGCCTCCTCCTCCTCTGGTCGGCCAGCAACTTCTTCGCCGCCTTGAGCTACGCCTTGGGGCTCGTCTTCGGCCGGGCCCTGGGGTTCCGCCACCGCCTCTTGGGCCTCCTCATGCCCCTGGCCTTGGGGCTTGGCCTCATCCTCCTGGCCCTGGGGGGGCTGGCCCTGGGGTTTTTCCTCCGGTTCGTGCCCGAAGCCTGGCGGGGCTTCCTCGGGCCCCTGGAGGGCCTTCTTTCCCTCCTCGCCGCTTTTTTTCCTCTTCCTCCTCACCTACGCCCTCTTCCGGGGGGTGGGCCGCTTTAAGGACCTCCTTCCCCTAACGGCCGGGGCGGCGGCCGCCGCCTCGCTCTTTGAGGGGGTGCGCCTGGGTCTGCCAAGGCTTCTTCCCCGCTCCCAGTACGAGCTCCTCTACGGTCCCCTGGCGGGGTTTGTCCTCGCCCTTTTGGGGCTTTACCTGGTGCTTTTCGCCCTTCTTTTGGGGGCGGTGGTGGCCCAGGAGCTTTCGGAGTAGCGCCTTTCCTCCCGGATGCCAAAAGGAGTAGGATAGGCCTATGCGCCGGGCCAGGCTAGCCCCCTGAGGCGGGAAGGGGCCTGGCCGTCCCTTCCCCTAGGGGAAGGGCTTTTTTTGAGGAGGAAGCATGGAGAAGTACAACCCCCACGCCATAGAGCCCAAGTGGCAGCGCTTCTGGAAGGAGAAGGGCTTCATGAAGGCCAAGGAGGTCCCGGGGAAACGGGGCAAGCAGTACGTCCTGGTCATGTTCCCCTACCCCTCGGGGGACCTGCACATGGGCCACCTGAAGAACTACACCATGGGGGACGTCCTGGCCCGCTTCCGCAAGGTGCAGGGCTACGAGGTCCTCCACCCCATGGGCTGGGACGCCTTTGGCCTGCCGGCGGAAAACGCCGCCCTGAAGTTCGGCGTCCACCCCAAGGACTGGACCTACGAGAACATCCGCCAGGCCAAGGAGAGCCTCGAGCTCATGGGCATCCTCTACGACTGGGACCGGGAGGTCACCACCTGCGAGCCCGAGTACTACCGCTTTAACCAGTGGATCTTCCTCAAGATGTGGGAAAAGGGCCTGGCCTATAGGGCGAAGGGCCTCGTCAACTGGTGCCCCAAGTGCCAGACGGTCCTCGCCAACGAGCAGGTGGTGGAGGGGCGGTGCTGGCGGCACGAGGACACCCCGGTGGAGAAGCGGGAGCTGGAGCAGTGTACCTGCGCATCACCGCCTACGCGAGAGGCTTCTTCGGGACCTCGAGGGCCTCGACTGGCCCGAGAAGGTGAAGGCCATGCAAAGGGCCTGGATCGGCCGCTCGGAAGGGGCGGAGATCCTCTTCCCCGTGGAGGGGAAGGAGGTGAAGATCCCCGTCTTCACCACCCGCCCCGACACCCTCTTCGGGGCCACCTTCCTGGTGCTCGCCCCGGAGCACCCCCTGACCTTGGAGCTTGCCGACCCCAAGAGGCGGGAAGAGGTCCTGGCCTACGTGGAGGCCGCCAAGCGCAAGACGGAGATCGAGCGCCAGGCGGAGGGGAGGGAGAAGACCGGGGTCTTCCTCGGGGCCTACGCGGTGAACCCCGCCACGGGGGAGAGGATCCCCATCTGGACCGCCGACTACGTGCTCTATGGCTACGGCACCGGGGCCATCATGGCCGTTCCCGGGCATGACCAGCGGGACTTTGAGTTCGCCACCAAGTTTGGCCTCCCCATCAAGAAGGTGATTGAGCGGCCCGGCGAGCCCCTTCCCGAGCCCCTGGAAAGGGCCTACGAGGAGCCCGGGATCATGGTGAACTCCGGCCCCTTTGACGGGACGGAAAGCGAGGAAGGGAAGAAGAAGGTCATCGCCTGGCTGGAGGAGAAGGGCCTGGGGAAGGGCCGGGTCACCTACCGCCTCCGGGACTGGCTTATAAGCCGCCAGCGCTACTGGGGGACCCCCATCCCCATGGTCCACTGCGAGGCTTGCGGGGTGGTGCCCGTGCCCGAGGAGGAGCTTCCCGTCCTCCTCCCCGACCTCAAGGACGTGGAGGACATCCGCCCCAAGGGGAAAAGCCCCCTGGAGGCCCACCCCGAGTTCTACGAGACCACCTGCCCCAAGTGCGGCGGCCCCGCCAGGCGGGACACGGACACCATGGACACCTTCTTTGACAGTAGCTGGTACTACCTGCGCTACACCGATCCCCATAACGACCGCCTTCCCTTTGCCCCCGAGAAGGCGGACTTCTGGATGCCCGTGGACCAGTACATCGGCGGGGTGGAGCACGCCGTGCTCCACCTCCTCTACAGCCGCTTCTTCACCAAGTTCCTCCACGACCTGGGGATGGTGAAGGTGGAGGAGCCCTTCCAGGGGCTTTTCACCCAGGGGATGGTCCTGGCCTGGACGGACTTCGGCCCCGTGGAGGTGGAGGGGGAAAGGGTGCGCCTCCCCGAGCCCACCCGGATCCGCCTGGAGATTCCCCAAAGCGAGCTTTCCCTGGAGGACGTGCGGAAGATGGGGGCCGAGCTCAGGGCCCACGAGGACGGGACCCTCCACCTCTGGAAGCCCGCGG
Organism: Thermus sp. JCM 17653; assembly: GCA_001311585.1. Lineage (GTDB taxonomy): Bacteria > Deinococcota > Deinococci > Deinococcales > Thermaceae > Thermus. Next base: position 5,485 of record BBBN01000027.1, on the reverse strand, counting down.
TGATGAGCAAGTCCAAGGGCAACGGGGTCATGGTGGGGCCCTTCGTGAAGGAGCAGGGGGCGGACATCGCCCGCATCACCATCCTCTTCGCCGCGCCCCCCGAGAACGAGATGGTCTGGACCGAGGAGGGGGTCCAGGGGGCCTGGCGCTTCCTGAACCGCATCTACAGGCGGGTGGCCGAGGACCGGGAGGCCCTTTTGCAGACGAGCGGGGTCTTCCAGGCGGAGGCTTTGGAGGGGAAGGACCGGGAGCTTTACCGGAAGCTCCACGAGACCCTGAAGAAGGTCACGGAGGACCTCGAGGCCCTGCGCTTCAACACCGCCATCGCCGCCCTCATGGAGTTCCTGAACGCCTCTACGAGTACCGCAAGGACCGCCCCGTGACCCCCGTCTACCGCACCGCCCTCCGCTACTACCTGCAGATGCTCTTCCCCTTCGCCCCCCACCTGGCCGAGGAGCTTTGGCACTGGTTCTGGCCCGATAGCCTCTTCCAGGCGGGCTGGCCCGAGCTGGACGAGAAGGCCCTGGAGAAGGACCTGGTGGAGGTGGCCGTCCAGGTGAACGGGCGGGTGCGGGGGACGATCCAAATCCCCAAGGACGCCCCCCTGGAGGTGGCGCGGGCCGAGGCCCTTAAGGTGCGGAACGTCCAGGCCCACCTCGAGGGCAAGGAGGTGGTGAAGGAGATCTACGTCCCCGGGAAGATCCTCAACCTGGTAGTGCGGGGGTAGGGAGGAGGAGGCGGGTGGCCTCGAGGCGGGCCACCTCCCCCGCCACCGGGGTGAGGAAGAGGCCCCGTTCCCCTTCCACGAGGAGGAGCCTGGCGTAGCCCAGAAAGAAGCCCTCGGCGTCCAGAAGGCCGAAGAGCCTTCCGGGCTCGGCCTTGGCCTCGAGGGGAAAGGCCCGGGGCTTGGCCTCCTGGAAGTGGGCGAAAAGCTTCTCCAGCCGGTTCCTTCGCCTTTCCCCGGGGGGCTTCCTCCGGGCCTCGGGAAGGGCCTGGGCGAGGCGCACCCGGAGGTCCTCCCGCCAGGCGAGGGCCCGGTAGAGGGCTTCGGACCCCAGGACCAGAACCTCGGTGGGCCTGAGGCGTCCGCCTGCAGGAGGCGGTACTCCGGGTCCAGAAGCCCGTCCGTGTCCGCCACCGCCGGACTTCCCGGGGGGATGAGGCGGGCTAGGCGCAGGGCGGCCACCAGGGCCTTGGCCTCCACCCCCACGGGGGAGAGGGCCCCCACCAGGGCCCGGCGCACCAGAAAGAGGCGGCCCTTCCCGTAGCGAAAGAGGCTGAAGGTGCCGGGAAGGGCTCCCTGCCCCGGGTCCAGGTCCAGGAGGTAGGCTTCCCCCGCCCGCTCCAGAAGGCGAAGGGCCAGGGTGGTCTTGCCCGCGTCGGTGGGGCCCGCGAGGAGGAGCATCCTCCGAGAGACCACTTTAATACCACCCCATGCTGGCCCCGGTACCACGCCTGGGCTTGGGCGAAGGGTTCGCGCCAAAGGGCATGACGCATTTTTGCCTATGGGCAGAAAAGGGTTATACTGAACCCACCATGGCCCTGTGGTTTGAGGAAAGCCGGGAGGAAAGGCAGGTGCTCGGGCCTTTCCGGGAGTTTTTGAAGGCGGAGGTGGCCCCAGGAGCGGGGGAGAGGGACCGGAGCGGGGCCTTTCCCTGGGACCTGGTGCGGAAGCTGGCCCAGTTCGGGGTCTTCGGGGCGGTGGTGCCCGAGGCCTACGGGGGAGCGGGGCTTTCCACCCGGCTCTTCGCCCGCATGGTGGAGGCCATCGCCTACCACGACGGCGCCCTCGCCCTCACCGTGGCCAGCCACAACTCCCTGGCCACCGGGCACATCCTGCTTGCGGGGAGCGAAGCGCAGAAGAGGGCCTTCCTTCCCAAGCTGGCCTCGGGGGAGGCCCTGGGGGCTTGGGGGCTCACGGAGCCGGGCTCGGGCTCGGACGCCGCCGCCCTCAAGACCAAGGCGGAGAAGGTGGAGGGGGGGTGGCGGCTCAACGGCACCAAGCAGTTCATCACCCAAGGGAGCGTGGCCGGGGTCTACGTGGTGGTGGCCCGCACCGACCCCCTCCAAGCCCCGAGCGGAAGCACCAGGGCATCTCCGCCTTCGCCTTCTTCCGCCCCGAGCGGGGGCTAAGGGTAGGGCGGAAGGAGGAGAAGCTTGGCCTCAGCGCCTCGGACACCGCCCAGCTCGTGCTGGAGGACCTCTTCCTCTCCGAGGAGGCCCTTCTGGGGGAGCGGGGGAAGGGCTTTTACGACGTCCTTAAGGTTTTGGACGGGGGCAGGATCGGCATCGCCGCCATGGCCGTGGGCTTGGGCCAAGCCGCCTTGGACTATGCCCTCCGTTACGCCAAGGGGCGGGAGGCCTTCGGCAGGCCCATCGCCGAGTTTGAGGGGGTTTCCTTCAAGCTGGCGGAGGCGGCCACGGGGCTGGAGGCGGCGAGGCTCCTTTACCTCAAGGCGGCGGAGCTCAAGGATGCGGGAAGGCCCTTTACCCTCGAGGCCGCCCAGGCCAAGCTCTTCGCCAGCGAGGTGGCGGTGAAGGCCTGCGACGAGGCCATCCAGGTCCTCGGGGGCTACGGGTACATCAAGGACTACCCCGTGGAGCGCTACTGGCGGGACGCCCGCCTGACCCGCATCGGCGAGGGGACGAGCGAGATCCTGAAGCTGGTCATCGCCCGGCGCCTTCTGGAAGCGGTGTGAGGGCGAGGGGCTTGGGGGTCTTGAGGGCGAGCTGGCCGCAGGCCGCCCCCACGTCCTGCCCCCGGCTCCACCGTATGGAGGTGGGGACGCAAGCGCCTAAGCTCCTCGGCGAAGGCCAGGATGCCCGCCCTGGGCGTGCCCTCCACCGGGGCCCCTTCCCAGGGGTTGAAGGGGATGAGGTTCACGTGGGCGCTCAGGCCCTTTAGGAGCTTGGCCAGGAGCCTGGCCTGCCAAGGGTGGTCGTTCACCCCCTTGAGCAGGGTGTACTCAAAGGTGACCCGCCGCTTGGTCTTGGCGTAGTAGTGGCGGACCGCCTCTAGAATCTCGGCGATGGGGTAGCGGTGGGCGGTGGGGATGATCTTCTTCCGGGTCTCGTCGTCGGGGGCGTGGAGGGAGAGGGCGAGGCGCACCCCGAGGTCCTCCTCGGCGAGGCGGTAGATCCCCTTGGGGATGCCCACGGTGGAGAGGGTGATGCGCCTGGGGCTCATGGCGAGGGCCTTCTTGTGGAGCATGATGCGGATGGCCTTGAGGACGTTGCCCAGGTTGAGCAGGGGCTCCCCCATCCCCATGAGGACCACGTTCCGGATCTCCCGGGGGGAGATCCCCTGGTGGTGGGCGATGGCGAGGAGCTGGGAGAGGATCTCCGCCGCGGTGAGGTTGCGGCCGAAGCCCAAAGCCCCCGTGGCGCAGAAACTGCACCCCGCGGGGCAACCCACCATGCTGGAGAGGCAAACGGTCTTGCGGTTCTCGTAGGGCATGTAGACGGCCTCGGTCCTTTGGCCGTCCAGGAGGGTGAAGAGGTACTTCACGCTCCCGTCTTGGCTCGGGTAGGCTTGGACTAGGGAGAACTCCAGGAGGCGCCACTCCCGGTCCAGGGCCTCCCGCAGGGCCCTGGGGAGGTCGGTCATCTCGGCGAAGTCCAGGGCCCCCTTGGCGTAGATCCAGTGGGCGATCTGGGTTTTGCGGAAGCCCTCCCCGGGAAGCTCCTCGGGAAGGAGCTCCAGGATGGGCCTCATGCTACCCCCTCGTAGAGGGCGGCGAGGGGGAGGGTTCCCTCGAGGCAGGGCAGAACCAGGGTTTCCCCTAAGGCCTCTTCCCGGAACCCCTCCGGGGTCCTCCGGTAAAGAACCCCTCCCGGCCGCCCGCTTTCCAAGATTAGGTAGCCCAGAAGGCTCGGGAGGCGAAGGTAGCGGGAAAGCTTCTCCCGCCGCTCCTGGACCTCCGTGCCCGGGGAAAGCACCTCCGCCACCAGACAGGGGGAGGTTTCGTACAGGGGGTGGGCCTTGGGGCCGCATACCACCATGACGTCAGGGTAGTAGAAGGTGTCCTCGGAGAGCTTGAGCTTCACCGTTTCGCTGTAAACCCTGCACCCCTTGGCCCGGGCCAAGGGTTTGAGGAGGGCCACCAGGTTGGTGACGATGAGGTTGTGGTCCAGGCTGGCCCCCGCCATGGCGTAGGGAAGGCCCCCAAGAAGCTCGTGGCGAAGGGGGCTTTCCCTCTCCAGGGCCAGGTACTCTTCCTCCGTCAGGGGGCGCAGGGCCCGCTCGGTCATCCCCCCATTATAGCCGAAGCCTCCCGTAGCCCAAAAGGAGGCCCAAAAGGAGGAGAAGGAGCCCCAAGGGCCTCGGCCTCGCCAAAAGGCCCAGGAAAGCCCCGAAGAGGAGGAGGCCCAGGCCCACCCGGCCCCGGCCTTCCCGGAAGGCCCTTCCCGCAAGGAACCCCAGGAGGAGGGGTAGGGCGAAGAGGGCGAGGAGAAGGAGCCCGGCGATGGCGGCGAAGGAGGTCAAAGCCGCTTGTCCTCCGGGGCGAAGCCTCCACCCAGAAGCTCCCGTCCCTGCGGTACTCCTTCTTCCAGACGGGAAGGACCTGCTTCACCCGGTCTATGGCGTACTGGCAGGCGGCGAAGGCCTCCTTGCGGTGGCGGGCTGAGACCACGATGGCGATGGAGGCCTCCCCGGGGTCCACCCGGCCCAGGCGGTGCCAGAGGGCGATGCGCCCCAGGGGCCAGCGGGCGCGCATCTCGGCGAGGATCTCCGCCATCACCTTCTCCGCCATCTCCGGGTAGGCCTCGTACTCCAAATGGGCCACCTCCTCGCCCCGGTTGGGGCTTCGGGTGGTGCCGAGGAAGCTCACCACCGCCCCGTACTCGGGGGCGGTGGCCCAGGCCACCAGGGCCCCTAGGTCCAGGGCCTCCCGGGTGAGGCCGTAGGAGTCCTGCCCTCCCGAGACCGGGGGGAGGAAGGCCACCTCGTCCCCCTCCTTCAAGGGGGTTTCCACTCCCGCCAGGGCCTGGTTCACCGCCGCCATGCCCCCCTCCAGGCGAAGCCCGGGGAAGAGCCTTTCCAAGGCCTCCTTGGCCTCTTTGACCCGGGCCCCCGCGGGAAGCTCCAAAAAGAGGCGGTCTTTTCCGGCCTGTTCCCGGTAAAGGGCGAAGAGGCGGACCTCAACGCGCATGGCTCCCAGTATAGACCTGGGTGAGCCCCAGGACCACGGAGAGGGCCTCGGGGTAGCGCATGCGTATGGGCCCCAGGAGGACGATCTCCCCTAGCCATTCCCCCTTCTGGAAGCCCGCCTGCACCTGGGCAAGCCCCTCCACCTCCCCCACCCGCACGTCCACGCCCCCGGGAGGGGTGAGGAGGTCCTCGCCCCCTGCCTCGTACAGGCGCACCAGGCGCTCCAGGAAGCCCGGGTCCTGGGCCTCGGGCTCCTTGAGGGCCTGGGAGAGGCCTTCCCGGTAGGTGAGGAAGAACCCGCCGGACAGGGCCTCTGGAGAAGGGCGAAAAGCT
>BBBN01000026.1 GCA_001311585.1 Thermus sp. JCM 17653 | reverse complement strand
GGTACTTCTCCAGGTAGGGGTTTTGGGCGATGTAAAAGCCCCCGGGCCGCCCGTAGTTGCCCAGGAGGACGTTCACGTAGTAGAGGGCCATCATGCGGTAGGTGTCGTCCCCGTACCAGACGGTGTGCCGCCCGGGGGGAAGGACGGCCTGGGGCTTGTGGGCGGCCATCTCATGGGCCACTTCCCGGATAACCCTTGCGGGGATCTCCGTTTCCTTCTCGGCCCACTCGGGGGTGAAGTTCCGCACGTGGGCCTTGAGTTCCTCAAAGCCGGTGGTATACTTCTCCACGTACTCCCGGTCGTAAAGCCCCTCATAGATGAGGACGTGGATCCAGGCCAGGAGCAGGGCGGTGTCCGTGCCAGGCTTGATGGGAAGCCAACGGTGGGCCTTGGCGGCGGCGGTGGAGAAGCGGGGGTCCACCACCACCAGCTTGGCCCCCTGCTTCAGGGCCAAGGCGAAGTCCTGGAGCTGGGTGTTGTGGGTGTCCTCCCCGATGTGGTGGCCGATGAGAACGATGTAGCGGGCGTTTTCCCAGTCCACGGGTTCGTGGCCGCCTATGGGCCGACCGAAGACCCACTGGGAGGCCACCTCCCGGGGAGCGGTGCATATGGCCACCGAGGGCTTGGCGGCGTTGGGGCTTCCCCAGGCGGCAGGAAGGAAGTCCACAAACCAGGTGTCCCCGGTGCCGTGGCCGAAAAAGGCCACGGCCTCAGGGCCGTACTTTTCCCGGATCTCCAGCATCCTCTTCGCCACGTAGTCCAGGGCCTCCTCCCAGGTGGCCACCCGGTACTTTCCCTCGCCCCTTTGGCTCCCCTCCACCCGGATGAGGGGGCGCTTCAGGCGGTCGGGGTCGTAGGTGGTCTGGGGCATGCCCTGGCCCCGGGGGCAGAGCCTGCCCCGGCTCTTGGGGTTGGCCTCGTAGCCCTCCACCTTGTAGACCCGGTTGCCCACCGCGTGGGCCACGATGCCGCACCGCCAGAAGCAGCCCTCGCAGATCTGGTAGACGCTCCGCACCTCCTGGGCGTACCAGGGAGTCCGGATCGCCTTGGCGGGACCGCTTCCCTTGAGGGCCAGGGCTCCTGCTCCTAGGGCGCTAAGCTTCAGAAACTCCCGTCTTTGCATGGACGACCTCCTCTAAAACCCCCACCACGGCGGCGTAAAAGCTGTGGGATCGTGGGCCTTCACCGCCTCGCCGAACCGCTTGAGCCATGGGGCCAGAAACTCCTGGGCGAGCCTCCTTGCCAGGTCGGGGCGCCTAGGGGCCAGGAGGGCCATGGCCTCCCCCAGGGCAAAGAGGTGGTCGGGAAGGTCCCGCCAGGTTTCCTGGACCTCGAGGCCCCCCTCCCGGTAGAGCTCCAGGAGCCGGTGGTAGGAGGGCCCCAGGAGCTCCCCGTCCCGGCGTAACCGGCGTAGGGGGGAGCGGGGACCCCTTGGGGGTTGGTCACGAAGAGGGCGGTGTAGGCCGCCTGGAGCTCGGCCAAAGGGGGGCGGGGGAGGGCCATAGGGCTACCCTTGAGCTCGGAAAGGGCCTCCTCCAGGGTCCCTCCTTGGAGTTCCCGCCAGAGGGCCTCTCCGGGAGGAGCGAAGAGGCTTGCCGTGACCCAGCCCAGGAGTTCCATGCCGCACCTCCTGGCCCCAGGCTAGGGCTTGCTCCTTACTTCACAAGACGGAAGGTTTCCCCTTGCCGTGTCGTCCGTTTTCCTAAGGCAAATGTCCCCAAGCGCTCCAGAGGGGATGCCCGAACTCGGGCTCGGAGAAGGCCCTTCTGGGGCACTTAGGCCAGGCCGTGCTCCCGGGCCCAGCGCACCAGCTCGGGGGTGTCCATGAGGCCCAGTTTGTTGAGGGCCCGGGCCTTGTAGGTGGAGGCGGTCTTGACGGAAAGCCCGAGCTTCTTCGCTGCCTGGGAGAGGGTGTGGCCCTGGGCCAGGAGGGCCACCACCGCCCTTTCCCGCTCTGAAAGCGCCTCGGGGCCCGGGGTAGCCTGGCCCTCCAGGAGGGCCTGGGTGAGGCTTGGGTGGAGGTAGCGGAGGCCCTTGGCCATCCGGTCCAAGGCCTCCAGGAGGTCTTGGTCCAGGGCGTGCTTGGGAAGGTACCCCTTGGCCCCCAGTTGGAAGGCCCGGGCTACGTAGGCGGGCTCGTCGTGCATGGAGACCACCAGGACCGGGGCCCGCTCGGCCAGGCGGGGGAGGGCCTCGAGGCCCCCCATCCCCGGCAGGTTCAGGTCCAGGAGGACGAGGTCGGCCTCCCAAGGGGCGCCTAGGGCCTCCTCCGCCCGGGCGAACTCCCCCACCACCTGGTGCCCCCCCTCCTCCAGGAGGAGCCGGAGCCCCTTGCGCACCAGGTGGTGGTCTTCTACCAGCAGGACCCGCATTCTTGCCCCCTAGGCCCTGCGCTAGGGGAGGGCTTCACAGCGGCACCCCGAACTCCACCCGGGTTCCCTCCCCGGGGGCCGAGCGGAGGTGGAGGCTTCCCCCCAGGCCCTGGACCCGCTCGTGCATGCCCAGAAGGCCCACCGAGGGCGGGGTCTTCTCCGGGTCAAAGCCCTCTCCGTCGTCCTCCACCAGGCCAAAGAGGCGGTCCCCCTCGGCCCAGAGGGCCACCCGCACCTTCCGGGCCCGGGCGTGGCGCAGCGCATTGGTGAGGGCTTCCTGCACCACGCGGAAGAGGGCCACCTCCTTGTCCTTGGGAAGAGGGGGCACCTCCAGGCGGGCCTCCACCTCCAGACCGTTTTTCCGGTATTCCTCCAGGTAGCGCTGGAGGGCCTCCTGAAGGCCCAAGTCGTCCAAAAGGGGAAGCCTTAGCTCCCGGGAAAGCCGCCGCACCTCCTCCAAGGCCTCCGCTACTCGTTCCCGGGCCTCGGCGAGCCTCGCTGGGTGCCGCTCGGCCACCTTTAGGGTGAGGAGGGCAGCGGTGAGGAGGCTTCCCACCCCGTCGTGAAGCTCCCGGCCCACCCGGCGGCGCTCCTCCTCCTGGGCCCGGAGGAGCCTGGCTGCCTGGCTCAGGCCCGTCCGCTTGAGGGCGAGGAGGAGGAGGGCTCCCAAGGCTTCAGGGGGCTTCTGCCCCGCCTCGAGGCTCAGGACCAGGATGGCCAGGGGCTTTCCTCCAGGGGGGGATACGGGGAGGGCCAGAAGGGTGTCCTCCACCACGGGATTTCCCACCCTGGCCGCAGCCTCGGCCAGGTGCCGCGAGCGCTCCACCAGGGGACAGGCGGCGCGGCAGGCTTGCATCTGGAAGAGGCGAAGGTCCTCCCCCACCCAATAGGCCTCCCCGCAGCGGATGACCCCCTTCTCCTCCAGTAGGCGGAGGGCCTTCCGCACCACCTCCTCCCGGGTCCTGGCCTCCGCCAAGGCCCAGGCCAGCTCGGCGCACCCCATCTCCCCTAGGCTACCCCCTGGGCCAGGGGAAAGGTGTCCCTAAAGCCCGAAGTAGGCCCGGGCCGCCTCCACGTCCCGGGCGATCTGCTCCTTTAGGGCCTCGAGGGAGGGGAAACGCCTCTCCTCCCGGAGGCGCTTGAGGAAGCGCACCCGCGCCTCCTCCCCGTAAAGCTCCCCGACGAAGCCCAAAAGGTGCACCTCTAAACGCCGCTCCTCCCCTCCCAGGGTGGGCCTCGTGCCCACGTTGGCCACCCCCTTGTAGCGCCCGAAGGCCCCTTCGGCCTCCACGGCGAAGACCCCGGGGGGAAGGACCTTCAAGGGGTGGACGGCGAGGTTGGCCGTGGGGAAGCCAAGCCGCCTTCCCATCTTGTCCCCCTCCACCACCACCCCGTAGGCCCCGTAGGGGCGGCCCAGGAGGTGGCGGGCCTCCTCCACCCGCCCTTCTTGCAGAAGGGTGCGGATGCGGCTACTCTTCACCGCCTCCCCCCCGAGGCTGAGAAGGGGAACGACCCGGGTGGGGGCCACCCTCTCCAAGGCCTCCGAGCCCCCCGCCCGGCCCCGGCCGAAGCGGAAGTCTTCCCCCACGTAGATCCGGCTCGCCCCTAAGGCCCTTAGGTCCTCCAGAAAGGCCTCGGGGGGCCTCCTGGCGAACTCCTCGTTGAAGGGCACGGCCAGGATGAGCTCCACCCCCACCTCCTTTAGGGCCTCCACCTTCTCGGTGAGGTCCATGAGGAACCCCTCCCCCCGGGTGAAGACCTTGGTGGGGGGGTCAAAGGTGTAGACGAGGAGGGGCTCCTTTAGGGCCTTGGCCTCGGCGAGGGCCTGGCGCAGGAGGAACCGGTGGCCCAGGTGGACCCCGTCGAAGGAGCCCACGGCCACCACCTTGGGGCCTTGGGGAACGTCAGCGACCTCGGAGAAAAGCATGGTAATAGAGGACCCCCACGAGCCCCGTGGCCGAGAACTCCACCTCCCCCCGCTGGTGACGCTCTAAGGCCTCTTCTGGCGCATCCAGAGCACTTCTATGGCCTCGTCCTCGTCGGGGGTGGCCTGGGCTTCCCGGAGGTTCTCCGCCAGGAACACGTAGGCCTTCTCGTCGGTGAAGCCCGGGGAGACGTAGAAGCTGAAGAGGTAGGCCAGGTCCCCGGAAAGCCCCGTCTCCTCGGCCAGCTCCCTCCTTGCCGCCTCCAAGGGGTCCTCCCCGGGTTCTATGAGCCCCGCCGGGATCTCCAAGGGGGCGAGGCCCACCGCGGGGCGCATCTGGCGCACGAAGAGCATCTGGCTCTCCTTTAGGGCGATGACGGCCACGGCCGGCTTGTGCTCCACGATCTCGTAGCGGCCTTCCAGGGCCAGGTTGAGGATCCGGCCCCGGTAGAGGTAGGTGCGTTCCACGCCCCCATGTTATCCCCAGCCGGGTGCGGGGAGCGGCGCGAAAACCCCCGGGGCGGGGTGGCCCCGGGGGCCTTTCCGCTTCCTTTACTGAAGCGCATTCAAGGTGGCCAGGAGGACCTGGCGGGTGTAGGTGGGGTTGTGAACGCCCTTGGAGCCGTCGTTCTGGATCAGGAGGTAGTTCCAGGCGGCCCGCACCACGGGGTCTTTGGTGGGAAAGACGGGCTGGCCCTTCTCGTCCTTGATGTCCGCAAGCTGGCTGTAAAGCTCGGTGCCGTCGGTGAGGGTCATCTTAAAGGCGATCTGCCCGGCGATGGAGAGGATCTCCACCCGATAGACGGGCGCCTTCACTGGGGTGTTGGGGGTGAACTGGCCGTTCTGCGGGTTGTAGGCCCGCACCGTCTTGATCCGGTCCCGCACCGCCAGCACCTGCTTTCACAACGGCGTGGAGGATTTTGGGCGGTCCCACCCCAGGAAAGGGCTTTGACCTAGGGTTTCCGGTGGCGTGGCCACGGGTGGGCGGCCGGCGAAAAGATAAGATCGTTCTAAAGTAGATTCCAGGTATACTGGCGGCGTGTACGGGGTTTTGGTCTGGCCTCCCGAGGACCTGCGGGTCTTTTTGGAAGGCTTGCAGGCCCAGCATGGGGTGAAGGGCTTCGGCCCGCCCCACCTCAACCTCCGCCAGCCCTTTGACTGGCCTTACGAGGAGGAGGCCTTGCGGATCGCCGTGGCGGGGATTCTCCGAGGGCACCCCCCTTTCGGGTCCGCCTCGGCCGGTGGGGGTACTTTCCCCAGGGGGTGGTGTACCTGAGGGCCTACGGGGGGGGAGCTTTCGCCCGGCTTTACCACGCCCTCGAGCCCCTGGCCCCTCCCCTTAAGGAGATAGAGGGCCCCAGCTACCTGCCCCACCTCACCCTGGCCCTGGGGGTGGGGGAGGAGGAGGCCGGGCGCCTTCTGGAGCTTTTGCCCCCGCCTCCCCGGGGTTCCTTTCTGGTAAAGGAGGCCGCCTTGGTCAAGAGCGACGAGGAAGGGGACCTGGCGGAGGTGGCCCGCTTTCCCTTGGGGCCTAGCCCAGGGCGAAGCTTAGGGTGAGGAGTAGGCTTGCGTTCATGCCAGCACCCACCTAAAGGAGCGCCCGCCCCAGGGCCAGAGCGGGCGAGGTTAAGGAAGGCTCATACCCCTTTGCGTGCATCCTTTGTCCAAGCCCCGGCGTGGAGGCTTCCACCGGGGCCCCAAAAGAGCCTCCTCCCAGCCTTGGTTCGGGCACCTGGCGCAAGCAGCATGGATGGTATTAGTCCAAGAAGTCCCGGAGCTTCCGCGTGCGGGACTCGTGGTACTTGAGCTTCCGGAGGGCCTTGTTCTCGATCTGCCGGATCCTTTCCCGGGTCACGCCGAAGTAGGCCCCCACCTCCTCCAGGGTGTGCTCCCGCCCGTCGATGAGCCCTTTCCGGAGCTTCAGGACCATGGCCTCCCGTTCGGAGAGTTTGGAGAGGGCCTTTTCCAGCTCTTCGGCGAGGAGGCTCTGGGCGGCGGCCTCCACGGGGGAGGGCAGGTTCTCGTCGGGGATGAAGTCCCCGTAAAAGCTGTCCTTCTCGTCGCCGATGGGGGTTTCCAGGGAAACGGGCTCCTGGGCGATTTTGAGGGTTTCCTCCACCCGCTTGGCGTCCCAGCCCGGCCCCATGGCCTCGGCGATCTCCTCGTAGGTGGGCTCCCGGCCGAGCTCCTGCTGCAGCTGCCTTGCGGTGCGGGAGAGCTTGTTGATGGTCTCCACCATGTGCACCGGGATGCGGATGGTGCGGGCCTGGTCGGCGATGGCCCGGTTGATGGCCTGCCGGATCCACCAGGTGGCGTAGGTGGAGAACTTGAAGCGCCGCTTGTACTCAAACTTCTCCACGGCCCGGATGAGGCCCTGGTTGCCCTCCTGGATAAGGTCCAGGAAGGAGAGGCCCCGGCCCGTGTACTTCTTGGCGATGGAGACCACGAGCCGGAGGTTGGCCTCGATGAGGTGTTGCCTCGCCGCTTCTCCCTCCCGGGCGATGTGCAGGTAGCGCTTGAGCTCCTTGGGGAGGCTTTTGAGCTTCTGGTCCACCTCCTCTATGGTCTTGGGGTCCAGCCGCTCCTTCAGGCCCGGGATTTGCTGGATGCGGGCCGCGCCCAGGATCTTGGCCCGGACCACCTCCCGGATGAGGTCGGCGTCCATCCCCGTGGCCTCGGAGAGCTTCTTGATGGCCTCCATCCCCTCCTCCACCTTCCTGGCCAGCTCGATCTCCTCCTCCAGGGTGAGGAGGGGCACCTGGCCGATCTCGTGCAGGTACTGGCGCACGGGGTCGGAAGTGGACACCTTGGGAAGGGCCAGCTCCTCCTCTTCCTCAAAGAGCCCCTCTCCCTCCCCCGCAAGAAGCTCGTCCGCTTCCAGGTCCAAGGGGTCTTCCAGGGCCAGGTCCCCTTCGGCCTCCAAGAGCTCGGGGTCGGGTTCGGGGAGGTCGGCGAGGTCCGCATCTCCGAGCCTAAAGCCTCTGGGGCTTCGGCCTCGAGGGCCTCCCCTGACGGGGAAGCGGTAGGCTCCGCCACCGGTTCCTGGGTCTTGGTCTCGGCTTTGCTCTTCTTCTTGGCCTTCAAGGCTCTCCTCCCTCCTTCGTGGCGAAAAGCACCTTGTACTCCCTCACCAGGTTCGGCGAGGCGATCCTCAGGGTCTTGAAGTTACCGAAGCGCGCCTCCAGCAGGGGCTCGTACTTGAGAAAGGGGTTAGCCACCAGAAAAAAACCCACCGCCCGGTTTTAACCGGGCCGCCGCCGCTTCCACGAAGGCCTGGGCCACATCCAGGATGACCGCGCCCCCCACGTGAAAGGGGGGGTTCGTCACTATGATGTCAAACCGCGCCCCTTCCGTCAAGGCCTCGTCCACGTCCGAGTGGAGGACCGAGGCCCGGAGCCCGTTGGCCCTAAGGCTTTCCTCCAAGGAAAGCACCGAGCCCCAGTCGTCCTCCACCGCCGTAACCTCTCCTCCCAGGTGGGCGAGGGGCAGGGTGAGGGCTCCATAGCCCGCTCCCAGGTCCAAGACGCTTCTCCCCTTTAGGTCTCCCACCTCCCCCTTCAGGGCCTCGAGGAGGAGGAGGGAGGCGGGGTCCACCTTGCCCGCCGAGAAGACCCCGGGGAGGTGGCGGAAGGTGAACTCCCGGTCCAGAAGGCGGGCCTTAAAGGTGTGCCAGAGGGGAGGAAGGGGCGGGGCCTCCTTCTCCTTCTCCAGGAGGGCCACCCGGTAGGGGCCTTCCCGCCGCACCACCTCCCCGTAGCCGAGGAGCCTTCGGGCCTCCTTGAAGTAGCGCTCAAACCCCTTGTTCTTGTCCCCCGCCAGGTAGGCCCGGCCCCCTATCCTTAGCGCGGGCAGCGGCCACAAGGCTGGCCTCCACATAGCGGCTTCCCCGCCCCGCAGGGAGGGCCAGGACCACCAGGTCGTAGGCCCCTTCCTCGGCTTCCCAGGGAAGGGCCAGGCGGGCTTTGAGGCCGCTTGCCAGGAGGCAGCGGAGGGCCGCCCGGGAGGTTTCCAGGCGCTCCACCTCCATGCTGCCTTCCAGGGGAAGGCTTCCCCACCCCACCCCGGGGTTGAGGTCCAGGGCCCTCCTTCCGAAGGGGGCCACGCTCTTCTGGAGGAGCCCATACACCGGGTCCCGGAAGCCTTTAGCCCCCGGCTTCACGTAAAGCACCCCCCGGGCCGGGGCAGGGGGGTGAGGCGGTGGTACTCCGCTAGGGTCAGGCCCACGTCCTTCCAGGATACGGGGCTTGGGGAGGAAGGGCAAATGTGCTAATATTCCCTTTCAAACCGCCCCTGGGCGGGGAAGGAGGGAAGCGTGGCCCTGGTGGTTCAAAAGTACGGCGGCACCTCGGTGGGAGATCTGGAGCGGATCCATAAAGTAGCCCAGCGCATCGCCCACTACCGGGAGAAGGGGCACCAGCTTGCGGTGGTGGTCTCGGCCATGGGCCACACCACCGACGAGCTCATCGCCTTGGCCAAGCGGGTGAACCCCAGACCGCCCTTCCGCGAGCTTGACCTCCTCACCACCACCGGGGAGCAGGTCTCCGTGGCCCTCCTTTCCATGCAGCTTTGGGCCATGGGCATCCCGGCCAAAGGCTTCGTCCAGCACCAGATCGGCATCACCACCGACGGCCGCTACGGGGACGCCCGCATCCTGGAGGTGGACCCGAGGCGCATCCGGGAGGCCCTGGACCAGGGTTTCGTGGCGGTGATCGCCGGCTTCATGGGGACCACGGAAGAGGGGGAGATCACCACCTTGGGCCGGGGGGGGTCGGACACCACCGCCGTGGCCATCGCCGCCGCCTGGGGGCCAAGGAGTGCGAGATCTACACGGACACCGAAGGGGTCTACACCACGGACCCCCACCTCATCCCCGAGGCCAGGAAGCTAGAGGTCATCGGCTACGACCAGATGCTGGAGATGGCCGCCTTGGGGGCCAGGGTCCTCCACCCCCGGGCGGTCTACTACGCCAAGCGCTACGGGTGGTCCTTCACGTGCGCTCTAGCTTCTCCTACAACCCCGGTACCCTGGTAAAGGAGGTGGCTATGGAAATGGGCAAGACGGTGACGGGGGCGGCTTTGGACCTGGACCACGCCCAGATCGGACTCGTGGGCATACCGGACCAGCCGGGCATCGCCGCCAAGGTCTTCCAGGCCCTGGCCGATCGGGGCATCGCCGTGGACATGATCATCCAGGGGGTGCCCGGCCACGACCCCTCGAGGCAGCAGATGGCCTTTACGGTGAAGAAGGACTTCGCCCAGGAAGCCCTGGAGGCCTTAGAGCCCGTCCTCTCGGAGATCGGGGGCGAGGCGGTGCTGAGGCCCGACATCGCCAAGGTGTCCATCGTGGGGGTGGGCCTGGCCTCGGCCCCGGAGATCCCCGCCAGGATGTTCCAGGCGGTGGCCTCCGTGGGGGCCAACATCGAGATGATCGCCACCAGCGAGGTGCGCATCTCGGTGATCGTCCCTGAGAGGTACGCCGAGGCCGCCCTAAGGGCCGTCCACCAGGCCTTTGAGCTGGACAGGCCTGATGGAGCGGGTTTTTCTCTCCTGGGAGGACCTCCTCGGCCTGGTGCGCCGCCTGGCCCTCGCCCTCCTGGGTGAGGAGTTTGACCTGCTTTTGGGCATTGCCCGTGGCGGCCTGATCCCCACCGCCCTCCTGGCCCAGGCCCTTTCCCTGCGGGAGATCCTCACGGCGGCGGTAATGTTTTACGAGGAAGAGGCCACCCTGCCCGAGCCCGTCTTCCTGCAGTTTCCCCCGGACCCCCTGCTCTTCGGCAAGCGGGTCTTGGTGGTGGACGACGTCTGGGACTCGGGGCGCACGGCCTTCGCCGTGAAGGCCCGGGTGCGGCAGGCGGGAGGGGTTCCCCGGGTGGCCACCCTCCACTTCAAGCCGGGGCGGAACCGGGTGCCGGACCGCCCGGACTTTTACGCCGAGGAGACCGAGGCTGGGTGGTTTACCCTTGGGCCCCGGAGGTCTGGTGGGGAAAGGGCCCCGCTTAGGGCCCCACCCTGACGGGGTTCAGATCAGCCCCAGGGCCTTCACCTGCTCCATCTCCTCCAGAAGCTCCTTTGTGGTGATCTCCATGCGCTTCCGGGCGAACTCGCCCACCTCCAGGCCCTCCACGATCCGGTAGCTTCCCCCCTTGGCGGTCACGGGGAAGGAGTAGACGATCCCCTCGGGGATGCCGTACTCCCCCTGGGAGGGGACGGCCATGGAGACCCAGTCCCCCTCCGGGGTGCCCAGGGCCCAGTCGCGGATGTGCTCTATGGCGGCGTTGGCGGCGCTGGCGGCGCTAGAAGCCCCCCGGGCCTGGATGATGGCCGCGCCCCGCCCCGCCACGGTGGGGATGAAGCTCTTCTCGTACCACTCCATGTCCACCAGCTCCAGGGCGGGTTTGCCGTCCACCTCGGCGTGGAAGAGATCGGGGAACATGGTGGAGGAGTGGTTGCCCCAGACCGTGATGCGGCGGATGCGGTCCACAGCGACCCCCGTCTTCTTGGCGAGCTGGGCCTTGGCCCGGTTGTGGTCCAGGCGGGTCATGGCGGTGAAATTCCTCGGGTTCAGGCCCGGGGCGTTCTTGTAGGCGATGAGGCGTTGGTGTTGGCGGGGTTGCCCACCACCAGCACCTTCACCTCCTTCTTGGCCACCTCGGCCAGGGCCCGGCCCTGCTCGGTGAAGATCCTGCCGTTGGTCTCCAGGAGGTCCCGCCGCTCCATGCCCGCTTTCCTGGGAGCCGCCCCCACCAGAAGGGCGTAGTCGGCGTTCCTGAAGGCCACCTTGGGGTCGTCGCTGGCCTCTATCCCCGCCAGGAGGGGGAAGGCGCAGTCCTCCAGCTCCATGATGACCCCCTCCAGGCTCTCATGGCCTGGGGGATCTCCAGAAGCTGCAGGATCACGGGCTGATCCTTGCCCAGCATCTCTCCCGCAGCGATGCGGAAGAGGAGGCTGTAGCCGATCTGGCCTGCGGCGCCGGTCACCGCCACGCGAACAGGGCTTTTCATCCTCTACCTCCCTTGGGCCTACGCCCAGAGCATTTTACCCCTAGAGGCCTCGGTAGATGCGCCTCTCCGCCTCTATGGCTTGGTCCAGCTCCTGAATCTCCCGTAAAAGCTCCAGGCTAGGGCTTTGTTGCAGAAGCTCCTTCAGCTTGGCTCGCCTTTCCAGGTAATAGGCCTCCCGCAGGCGGGCCAGGGCCTTTTCCGTCACCTCGGGGAGGCGGGCCTCCTCCACCTCGGGGGCCATCATGAGCCGCTCAAAGAGGATACCCCCGGCCTCCTTGCGGCTTAGAACCTGGCGCAGGTAGTCCTTGCGGGGCTCCTTTCGGGCGAGCTCTAAGAACTCCCCCAGGAGGGAGCCTTCCGGAGGCCAGACGTGGTCGGATACGTAGAGCACCCAGTCCAAGAGGCGCTCCTGGGGGAGGGAGAGGAGGAGGGCGATGATGTCCAGCTCCAGGAGAAGGGCGCGGTTTTTGGGCTCGGCCTTGGGGGGCG
>BBBN01000025.1 GCA_001311585.1 Thermus sp. JCM 17653 | reverse complement strand
CTCGGGGACCTCCGGGTGGCCGGGGCCGAAGGCCCGGGTGGCCCCCTTGCGGTGGACCAGGACCCGCCTCCCCCCGTGCTCCTCGAACTTGGCGTTGTTGTGGGCCAGGTCGTAGAGGACCCTGAGGCCGTGGTCCCTGGGGCTAAAGCCCACCTTCTCAAAGGCCTCCCGCACGAAGTGGGCGATGAGCTGGCGGTTGGCGAAGGCGAAGTTGGCGGCGGCGGCCATGGCCTGGAGGTAGTCCTGGCCCTCGAGGCTCCTTATGGGGGCGGCGGCGAGCTGCTTGTCCACGAGCTCAATGCCGTACCGAGGGGTGGCTTTGAGGAAGCGCTCCACGTAGTCCTGGCAGACCTGGTGGCCGAGGCCCCGGCTTCCCGTGTGGATGAGGACGGTGACCTGGCCCTTGAAGAGGCCGAAGGCCAGGGCGGCCTCCTCGTCGTAGACCTCGTCCACGTACTGCACCTCCAGGAAGTGGTTCCCGCTCCCCAGGGTGCCGATCTGGGGGGCTCCCCGCTCAAAGGCCCTCTCCGAGACCTTGTCGGGGTTGGCCCAGGGAAGGCGGCCTTGGGACTCCATGAAGTCCACGTCCTCGGGGTAGCCGTACCCCCGCTTCACGAGCCAGCCCGCCCCCTCCTTGAGGATCTCCTTGAGCTCCTTCTTGCTGAAGCGCACGTCCCGCCTTTCGCTCCCCACCCCCGAGGGGACGAGGCGGTAGAGGCGTCGGCGAGCTCCCGCTGGCGGGGAAGGAGGTCTTCCAGGGTGAGGTGGGAGGCGAGGAGGCGGACCCCACAGTTGATATCAAAACCGACTCCGCCCGGGCTCACCACCCCGCCCTCCTCCGGGTCAAAGGCCGCCACTCCCCCGATGGGGAAGCCGTAGCCCCAGTGGATGTCGGGCATGGCCAGGGCGGGCTCCACGATGCCGGGGAGGGTGGCCACGTTCATGAGCTGCTGCAAGGAGGCGTAGTTTTCCGCCTCGAGGTCCTTTAGGATCTCCTCCGAGGCGAAGAACACGGCGTCCACCCGCATCTTCCCTGCCGGGGGATGCGGTAGGTAAAGGGGGCGATCTTTTCCCAGCGCATGGCGCCCTCCAAAACAAAACCGCCGGGCTTTAGAGGCCCGGGCTCATCTTTAAGCTACCCCGTTATGCGGTATGCGTCAAGGATATACGCCCCAAGGGCCTCTGGGGTGTAGGCTTAAGCCATGCGCGGCCTTCTGGCGAGGCTTCTTCTTAACACCCTGGCCCTTTGGCTGGTGAGCCTCCTCTACCCCGGGGTGGCCTTCGCTCCCGGGGCGGGGCTTTTGGACTACCTGGTGGCCGGGGCCATCTGGGGCCTGGCCAACGCCCTTCTCCGCCCCCTTTTCCTCTTCCTCACCCTCCCCTTCAACCTCCTCACCCTGGGGCTTTTCACCTGGGTGGTGAACGGCGCCCTCCTTTACCTGGTGGCCCAGGCCACGGCCCTGGAGGTCAAGGGCTTCCTCGAGGCCCTCCTGGGGGCCTTCCTCCTTTCCCTGGTGAGCCTCTTCCTCAACTGGCTCTTCCGGGACTAGCGGTTTTCCATCACGTAGCGGGAAAGCTCCTCTATCAGCACCTCCTGTTCGCCGATGATGGCCTTCACCGCATCCCCGATGGAGACCACCCCCACCACCCTGCCCCCCTCCACCACGGCAGGTGCCGCACCCGGTGCTCGGTCATGAGGCGCATGGCTTCCGAGAGCTCCGTCTCGGGGGCCACGGTGATCACTTCCCGGCTCATGACTTCCTCCACCCGGGTGTCCTTGGAGAAGCGGCCCAGGAGCACCAGCTTACGGGCGTAGTCCCGCTCGGAAAAGACGCCGAGAAGCCTCTCCCCCTCCATGACCAAAAGGGCGCCGATATCGTGCCGGGCCAGGACCTCCAGGGCTTCCAGCACCGCGGCCTGGGGATGGATGGCGTAGACCGCACCCCCCTTGCGGAGCAAAACCTGGCGGACCGTCATGAACCCCCCTTTCCTTTAGGGGACCATTATACCAAACCCCAGGGGTCTTTATCGGGCGGTGAGGACCGGTCCCACGGCGTAGCGGACCACGTGTTCCGCCGTGCTTCCCAGGAGGAACCTCCGCACCGGGGCCCCCAGGGCCAGGAGGTCCGTGGGGTTCTGCAGGGCCAGAAGGTGCTCGGCGGGGTCCCCGGAAAGGGCCAGGGCCTCCACCTCAAGGCCCTGGTCCCTCAGGTAAGCCTCCGCCTCTAAGGCCCAGGAGCCCGCTTGCACGGGGTCCTCGTGGACGCTTACCACCCGCACCCTAAGCCCCAGGGGTTTGGCCAGGGCCGCCAGGACGTGCATGGCCCGCACGGCGCTCTCCGAGGCGTTGTACTAGCAGGGCCCCTTCCAAGGCCACGTGGTCCATGGGGGCCACCACCACGGGGATGGGGGAGGTCCGGAGCACCCGGTCCACGGTGCTCCCCAGGCCCAAGAACCTCCCCCCATGGGCTTCTCCGCTCCGGCCCAGGACCAGGAGGTCCGCCCCCCGGGCGTAGCGAAGGATGACCTCGTGGGGGAGGCCGGTTTCCAGGGCGGCCTCGGCCTCTATACCGCTTCCTGGGCGCTCTTCCGCAACCGTTCCAGTATGCTCTCCCCCTTGAGGGTTAGAACCTTTTCCAGCTCTTGGCGGTAGACGGGGACGGGGATGGTGAGGGCCCCCAGGTCCAAAGGCTCGAGGCCCCGCAAAAGGCGGACGTCCCGCACGTATAGGAGGAGGAGCTTGGCCGAGAGCTTATAGGCCAGCCACTCCGCCAGCACCTCCGCCCCCTTGGCCTGGGGCGAGCCGTCCGTGGCGAGGAGGATCCGCATGCCCCCATCTTAACCGTACCCTCCGCTGCCTTCGCCTTACTGGCCTAGGGAGGCCCACAGGGACCTTTTGCCGGGGCCCCCATGCTGGCCCAAGCCAGCATGGGGTGGCCTTACGCCGCCCTGGGCTCGGGCTCCCTCACCCCCCTGGCCAGGGCCCAGGCGGGCAGGATCAGGCTTCCCAGGGCCAGAAGGACGGGCATCACCCCCAGGGTTTCTATGAAATGGCCTATAGGGGCGTAGAAAAGCCCGGCGAACCCCCAGGTGAAGCCATGAGGAGCCCGGACACCGTGGCCGTCTGGCCCGGCTCCAGCTCCTGGGCCAGGGCCACGGCCACGGGGATCCCGGCGTTCATCAAGGCCCCCGTGGCGGCGAGGAGGAGGAGGTACAGGGGGTTTTCCGGGGGGAGGAAGAGGAGGCCCAAGTAAAGGGGAAGGCCAAAGGATAGGGTGCCCGAAAGCACCGCCTTCCGCCCCAGGCGGTCCGAGAGGGTGCCTCCGAGGAAGGTGCCCAAGGTGGCGGAAAAGCTGTAGACGGAAAGGCTTAAGGCGGTGTAGGCGTCGGAGAGGCCCCTTTGGGTGAACCAGTAGGGCAAGGTGGTGGAAAAGCTCATGAAGACCAGGCTCCTTAAGGTGGCCATCCCCCAAAGCCGGGCCACGTCCCCCCGGAAGACCCGGAGGAAGTCCTTCACCCCGGCGGGTTTTCCCCGGCGCGTACCGGGGGGAGGCGAAGGAGGGCCAGGGCGGGGAGAAGGGCCAGGGGGGTGAGCCAAAGGAGCCCCTTAAGCCAAAAGCCCCCACGGCGAAAAGGGCCACCAGGGGGCCTAGGGAGAGCCCCAGGTAGCCTGCGGAGCCAAAGAAGGAAAGCCAAAACCCCTTGCGCTCCCTCGGGGCGAACTCCCCTACCAGGCTCGCCCCCGAGGCGTGAAAGAGGGCCGAGCCCAGGCCCGCCAGGCCCAGGGCCAAAAGGAGGAGCTCAAAGCGAGGCCAAAAGCCCACCGACCCCATCCCCAGGGCCACCAGGACCGGCCCCAAGGCCGCCAGGAGCCTCCGGTCCATCCGGTCGGCCACGAGGCCGGCCAAGGGCTGGAGGAGGCTTCCCGTGAGGGAATACACCGAGACCAAGAGCCCCACCGTTCCCAGGCCCACGCCGAAGTGGGCCATGAGCTTGGGGAGGAGGGGGGTGAGGAAGTTCCCGAAGAGGTCGTTGACCGTGTGAAGCCAGGCGAGGAGAAGGGGCAGCACCCCTCCATGCTAAACCCGCTTCTCAGGAAGGGTGTGTTAGAATCCCCACGTGCTTGGGGCTTTCCGGAAATCCAGGAAGGGCCAAAAGAAAATGGCGCGCCCGAGAGGACTCGAACCTCTGACCTTCGGCTCCGGAGGCCGACGCTCTGTCCAGCTGAGCTACGGGCGCACTCAAGCGGGAGTACTATAGCACGGGAAGAAGGAGGCGGTCAAGTGTTTGGCATCAACAAGAGGCTCGTCACCATCCTGTTCGGGTTGCTGGCCCTGGCCTTCGCCGTGGGGGCCATCCTGCTCTTCACCCCCAAGGCGGGGCAGACGGCCAGGGGCAAGCCCGTCCTTTGGGTCAACGGCAAGGCGGTCTACGAGCTGGACCTCCTCAGGCTCCAGGGCAATGACCCCCTATACGCCGCCAACCCCCAGGGGCTTCTCAAGACCCTGGTGGACACCCACTTCCTGGAGCAGGTGATCCTCACCGAGGCCCTAAGGCAGGACGCCGCCCGCATCCGGGTGGGGAGCGCCGAGGTGCGCAAGGAGGTGGACCGCATCCGGGAGCAGTACGGCCTGAAGGAGAAGAAGGCCTACGAGCAGTTCCTCAACCAGGTGGGCTACACCGACGCGGAGCTCCGCCAGGAGATCAAGGCCCAGCTCCAGATCCAGAAGCGGCTGGAGCAGATCCGCTCCGCCGCCAAACCCACCCCGGAGGAGGTGCGCTTTTACTTTGAGGTCCACCAGGAAAACTACAAGACCGAGCCTCGAGTCCAAGCCCGGCAGATCGTGGTGGACGACAAGAAGCTGGCGGAGGAGCTTTTGGCCAAGCTGAAGGCGGGGGAGGACTTTGCCCTCCTGGCCAAGCAGCACTCCAAAGTGGGGGCCGAGCAAGGGGGAGCCTTGGGGGCGGGCCCTGGGGAGACGGAGCCCAAGCCCGTGACCCAGGTGGTCTTCCCGGAGGCGGTGGCCCAGGAGGTCTTCGCCCTCAAGGGCCCCGGCCTGGTGGGGCCCATAGAGGCCTCGGGGCGGTACTACCTGGTGAAGGTGGAGGCCTACCTCCCCCCCAAGGTGCCCACCTTTGAGGAGGTGAAGGACCGGGTGGAGAAGGACGCCCAGGCGGCCAAGGGGGACGGGGCCCTGGAGGCCTACCTGGAGGACCTGCGCAGGAAGGCCCAGGTGCGCTTCGCCGAGGGTAGCCCCTACGCCTACAAGAACCCAGTGGTGGCCAAGGTGGACGGGACGGAGATCCTCCTCGCCCAGGTGCTCCAGCCCGTTTTCTCCAACCAGCAGACCCAGGCCCTCATCCAGCAGGGCCTAGGGGAGCTCGCCGTGCAGTTCTTCCTTCCCCAGACCCTGGAGAGCCTCATAGACCGGGAGGTGCTGGTGGAGGCGGCCAAGAAGAGCGGCAAACCCTTTATCGGCTCCAAGGACGCCATCGCCCAGGCCTACCTCCTTTACGAGACCCGGGACGTCACCGCCACGGAGGCCGAGGCCCGGAAGTTCTACGCCGAAAACCCCGCCCTCTTCACCGTTCCCGCCAGCGCCCGGGTGGTGGGGGTGGCCTTCAAAGAGGAGGCCAAGGCCAAGGCCTTCCGCGAAGCCGCCCTAAGGGCCCAGGACCTCGAGGCCTGGCCAAGGCCCACGGGGGTAGCGTCACCGACCACGGCGCCGTCCAGCCCAACCAGCTCCCCGCGGTGCTGGACCGCCTGGTCTTCAAGGTCAAGGAGGCCTTCCCCAAGGGCCCCTTGGGGGAGGTGAGCGAGGTGGTGAAGCTGGAAGACGGGACCTTCACCGTCCTTCTCATCAAGGACCGTAAGCCCGAGGTCCTGAAGCCCTACGAGGCGGTCAAGGAGGAGGCCTTGGATAGGGTGGTGGCCAAGAAGCGCCAGGAAAAGGCCCAGGCCCTCCTCCAGGCCCTGCGCAAGGAGGCCAAGATAGAAAACCGCCTGAGCCAGGTGCTGGCCGAGCTCACCCCCAAGACGGAGGAGAAGCCCCAAGAGGCCCCTAAGGAAGCCCCGGCCAAACCTTAAGCGAGAAGGCCCGGGACCCCGGGGAGGCCTTCGGGCCTCCCCCTTGGTTAGGATGGGGTCATGGAATCCCGGGAACTCCTGCGCCTCCTCACCCTCTACTACGAGGCCAAGCCGGACCCGGAAAACCCCTGGGAGCGGGTGGCCTTCGGCACCAGCGGCCACCGGGGCACGAGCCTCAAGGCCACCTTCACCGAGGCCCATGTGCTGGCCATAGCCCAGGCCATCGCCGACCTAAGGGCGGGCTTCGGGGCCACCGGGCCCCTCTTCTTGGCCAAAGACACCCATGCCCTCTCCGAGCCCGCCTGGGCCACGGCCCTCTCCGTCTTCGCCGCCAACGGGATAGAGGTGCGCATAGAGGCGGAAGGGGGCTACACCCCCACCCCCTTGGTCTCCTTGGCCATCCTGGAGCACAACGCCCACCACGGGGCCAAGGCCGACGGGGTCCTCCTCACCCCCAGCCACAACCCCCCGGAGGACGGGGGCATCAAGTACAACCCCCCCACGGGAGGGCCGGCGGACACCCGCACCACCCGGGCCATAGAGGAAAGGGCCAACGCCCTCCTTCGGGAGGGCCTCAAGGGGGTGAAGCGGCTTCCCCTGAAGGAGGCCCTTTCCCGGGCCAAGGCCTTTGACTACGCCGGGCTTTACGTGGCGCGAATAGGGGAGGCGGTGGACCTGGAGGCCGTCCGGGCCTCGAGCCTCCGCCTTGGGGTGGACCCCTTGGGCGGGGCGAGCCAGAGGGTCTGGGAGCGCCTGGCCGAGGCCTTCCGGCTCCGCCTGGAGGTGGTGAACCCCATCCTGGACCCCACCTTCCGCTTCATGCCCAAGGACCACGACGGCAAGATCCGCATGGACTGCTCCAGCCCCCACGCCATGGCGGGCCTCCTCGCCCTCAGGGAGCGCTTTGACCTCGCCATCGGCAACGACCCCGACGCCGACCGCCACGGCATCGTAACCCCGCGGGGCCTGATGAACCCCAACCATTACCTGGCGGCAGCCTTCACCACCTCTTCACCACCCGGGCCTGGCCCGGGGCTAAGGCGGGCAAGACGGCGGTGACCAGCGCCCTCCTGGACCGGGTGGCCCGGGCCTGGGCCGGGAGGTTTACGAAACCCCCGTGGGGTTCAAGTACTTCGTGGAGGGCCTTCTTGCGGGCTGGCTGGGCTTTGGGGGGGAGGAGAGCGCCGGGGCGAGCTTTCTCCGCTTTGACGGCAGGCCCTTCTCCACCGACAAGGACGGGATTCTCATGGGGCTTCTCGCCGCCGAGCTCATGGCCAAGCGGGGGAAGGCCCCGGACGAGCTCTACGAGGACCTGGCCGAGGCCCTGGGCCGCCCTTACTACCTGCGCAAGGACCTTCCCCTGGCCCCCGAGGCCAAGGCCAAGCTCTCCCGCCTCACCCCGGAGGCGGTGCGGGAGAAGGAGCTCGCCGGGGAGCCCATTCTGGCGGTGCTCACCCGCGCTCCCGGCAACGGGGAGCCCTTAGGGGGTCTGAAGGTGGTCACGGAAAACGCCTGGTTCGCCGCCCGGCCCAGCGGCACCGAGGACGTGGCCAAGGTCTACGCCGAAAGCTTCAAGGGGGAGGCCCACCTCCAGGAGGTCCTGGAGGCGGCCTTAGCCCTGGTGGCCCGTGCCCTCGCCTGAGTACCCCACCCCGCCACCCGGTCATACTTAAGTGCCCCCCAAAAGCCCTCTCCTAGCCCCCTTTCGGGCATCCCAGGTCGCGAAACCAACTTGGGGGGCGGAGCGGGCGCATTGACAGCCCCGCGCCCCCTGGGTAGGATGGGGCCGGTTTTCGCCGGGGGGTATAAGAATGCGCCTTCTTTTAGCCTTGTCCCGAGCCATAGACGCCCTGAGCGAGGCGGTGGGGCGGCTGGTGGTGTGGCTGGTGCTCCTCGTGGCCCTGCTCTCCGCCGGCAACGCCGTGATGCGCTACGCCTTCAACTACAGCTCCAACGCCTACCTCGAGGCCCAGTGGTACATGTTCAGCCTCATCTTCCTCCTGGGCGGGGCCTACGCCCTCAAGCACAACGCCCACGTGCGCATAGACCTCATTTACGGGCGTTTTTCCAAGCGGACCCAGGCCTGGATAGACGTGGTGGGCACCCTTCTCTTCCTCATCCCCTTGAGCCTGGGGGTTATCTACCTGGCCTGGCCCTGGTTCCTGAACTCCTTCACCGCAAGGGAGGTCTCCCCCGACGTGGGGGGGCTTCCTCGCTGGCCCATCAAGCTCATGGTCCCCGTGGGCTTCGCCCTTCTCCTCCTCCAGGGGCTTTCCGAGCTCATCAAGCGCATCGCCTTCCTCACGGGCCACCTGGAACTCCCGGGGGAGGAAAAGGAGGTGGTGGAGTGAACCTGGAAAGCCTCATGCCTCCCCTGATGTTCGCCGCCCTGGTGGTCTTTCTCCTCTCCGGCTACCCCGTGGCCTTTTCCTTAGGGGCGGTGGGCATCGTCTTCGGGTTTTTGGGAATCGCTCTGGATATCTTCCCGGCCGGGCTTCTCAAGGCCATGCCCGACCGCATCTTCGGTATCATGTCCAACCAGCTCCTCCTGGCCATCCCCTTCTTCACCCTCATGGGCATCATCCTGGAGAAGAGCGGCCTGGCCGAGGACCTCCTGGACACCATGGGCCGCCTTTTCGGGCCCCTCCGGGGTGGCCTCGCCCTGAGTGTGGTCTTCGTGGGGGCTATCCTGGCGGCCACCACCGGGGTGGTGGCCGCCAGCGTCATGGCCATGGGCCTCATCTCCCTGCCATCATGCTGAGGTACGGCTACAACCCCCGCCTGGCCAGCGGGGTGATCCTGGCCTCGGCCAGCCTGGCCCAGATCATTCCCCCCAGCGTGGTCCTTATCGTCCTGGCGGACCAGCTGGGGGTGAGCGTGGGGGACATGTACCAGGCGGCCCTGATCCCGGCGGGGCTCACCGTGGCCTTGTACTTCCTCTACGTGATCTACGTGGCCCTCTTCCGGCCCCGGTGGGCCCCCGCCCTACCCGAGGAAGCCCGGCCCGAGGCGGGCAAGGAGCCCGGGGCCGCCTTCGCCCTCCTCTCCTACCTCCTGGTGGGGATGGGGTCGTGGAAGCTCGGGGAGTTCCTCCACCTGCCCTCCTGGCTGGAGGGCCTCGAGGTCCTCTTGGGCCTCTTCCTCTGGACCCTCCTTCTCCTCCCCCAGATCCGCCGAAACCCCCTCCTCCGGCGGGCTCTCCTCTCCATGGTGCCCCCCTTGGTCCTGATCTTTCTGGTCCTGGGCACCGTGCTCATCGGCCTCGCCACCCCCACGGAGGCCGGGGCCATGGGGGTGGTGGGGGCGCTCCTCCTCGCCCTCTTGAACCGCCGCCTCTCCTTCCCGGTTCTCTACGCGGCCATGGAGGGCACGGCCAAGCTCACCGCCTTCGTCATCTTTATCCTCATCGGCTCCACCCTCTTCAGCCTGGTCTTCCGGGGCGTGGACGGGGACCTTTGGGTGGAGGGCTTCCTCACGGGGCTTCCCGGGGGGGAGGTGGGCTTCATTCTCTTCGTCATGGTCCTGGTCTTCCTCCTGGCTTCTTCATCGATTTCTTTGAGATCGCCTTCATCGTCCTGCCCCTTTTGGCCATCGGCGCCGAGGCTTGGGCATCAACAAGCTTTGGTTTGGCCTCCTGGTGGGGGTGAACCTGCAGACCTCCTTCCTCACCCCTCCCTTCGGCTTCGCCCTCTTTTACCTGAGGAACGTGGCCCCCAAGGAAGTCAGGACCGAGGATATCTACCTGGGGGGGATTCCCTTCATTGGCCTCCAGCTTCTGGTCCTCCTCCTCACCTACTTCCTGCGGGAGCCTATCCTGCGCTTTGTGGGGGGTGGTTAAGTGCCCCGCTGGGGCTTTCGCCGCGGTGGGGGGGCCCAAAGGGCTTTCTCCCAACCTAGTTCGGCCGCGAAACCAGGGTGCGGGCACTTAGCCGACGGGCGTAAGGAATCGCGAAAAGGCGTGCCGGCAGGCTGCTTGGCAGAAAAAACTCCCCGGGGGGTTCCCCCGGGGATAGGGCCCTTACCGCTTAGAGGGCAGGGAAGGCGAACTGCTCGTAGCCCAGCTCCGCCACCCCGAACCAGCGGTAGGACTCTTCCCGGAAAGCCTTCCAGGCGGTGTAGACCTTGCGGTAGGTGGCGTCCTTGGCCGCCTCCTCCTCGTACCAGTCAAAGGCCGCCTTCTGAGCCGCCTTCATCACCTCTGCGGGCCACTTGCGGAGCCTCACCCCGTTCTTGATGAGGCGCTGGAGGGCGGGAGCGTTCACCCGGTCGTACTTGGCGAGCATCCACAGGTTGGCCTCGGCGGCGGCCACCTCAAAGGCCTGCTGGTACTCCTTGGGAAGCTTCTGCCACTCCTTGAGGTTCACGTAGAAGGAGAGCTGAGGACCGGGCTCGTGCCAGCCGGGGTAGTAGTAGAACTTGGCCACCTTGTAGAAGCCCAGCTTCTCGTCGTCGTAGGGGCCCACCCACTCGGCGGCGTCCACCACGCCCCTTTCCAGGGCGGGGTAGATGTCCCCGCCCGCCAGCACCTGGGGGACCACGCCGAGGCGGCTCATCACCTGGCCCCCGGGCCCGGGGATGCGCATCTTCAGGCCCTTGAGGTCAGCCAAGCCCTTGATCTCCTTGCGGAACCAGCCGCCCATCTGCACCCCGGTGTTGCCCCCCGGGAACTGGAGGATGCCGAAGTCGGCGAAGATGGGGCGGAAAAGCTCGATCCCGCCCCCGTGGTACATCCAGGCGTTCTGCTGGCGCGCGGTGAGGCCGAAGGGCACCGCGGTGTCAAAGGCGAGGACCGCCGCCTTGCCCACGAAGTAGTAGCTGGCGGTGTGGCCTACCTCCACCGTGCCCTGCTGCACGGCGTCCATCACCTGTAGCCCAGGTACGATCTCCCCCGCCTGGTAGGGGCGGATCTGGAACTTGCCCCCGGTGAGGGCGGAAACCCTCTCGGCCAGGACATCCGCCGCCCCGTAGATGGTGTCCAGGCTCTTGGGGAAGCTAGAGGCCAGGCGCCAGCGCACCGTGGGAGCCGTCTGGGCGAAAGCCGGGCCGAAGGCCGCGCTTGCCGCTACGCCGATACCCGCCTTCTTCAGAAAGTCGCGCCGCTTCATTTTGACCTCCTTAGCGGTCCTCAGGGATTATACCCCGCCCCCCCGTGGGAAGCGCAAGCCCCCTCTTTAGCGCGCATAAAAATACGTTTCCGCCACGTGGTAGGCGCGGGCCCCGGAGGCCTCGAGGTACACCCTTAGCCGGGCGTCCCAGTCGGTGTAGACCCCCTGGAGCCTCACCCCGCCGGGCTCCCGGTCGGTGTACACCGCCCGCACCCGGTAGAGGCCACGGGGCGGGGTAAGGGTGTAGCGGTAAGGCCCGGGGGGCAGGACGTGGGTTCCTCGGGGGAGGTAGAAGCGGTCCAGCTCGTAGGTCCGGCCGTCCGGGTCTTCCACCACCAGGGCCACCCAGCCTGGCCGGTTCAGGGTGAGGAAGAAGCGGACCTCCTCCCCCAGGTAGTAGGTGGCCCCCGCGCCCCGGTCGGGCTCAAAGCGCAGGATGGCCGGGCTATAGTCAAAGCGGTAGGTGAGGGTGAGGCCCTCGAGGGTCACGGTGCAGGCGGAAAGGAGCCCCGCCAGAAGGACCAAGAGGAAGCGCATACCGACCTCCTCCCTTAGGGTACGCCTCCTCGGTCCTCCGGGTCTTCAGGAAACCTTAAGGGGGCCTGGGCCACGGGGGCGAAGCGCCTCCGGTGGACGGGGGAGGGTCCCAGGGCGAGGAGGGCCTCCTGGTGCTCGGGGGTGCCGTAGCCCTTGTGCCGGGCGAAGCCGTAGCCCGGGTAGAGCCGGTCCAGCTCGG
>BBBN01000024.1 GCA_001311585.1 Thermus sp. JCM 17653 | reverse complement strand
ACCGGGCCCCCACCGCCAGACCGGCCAAGGCCAGGACCAAGAGCACGCGCCTAAACATCCAACACCTCCCCCCCGCACCCCCCGGCGGGGCCAGAGGCCTGGCCTCCCAAGGGGCGGTCCCCGTTCACCACCCGGCCGTCCGGCAGGATGCGCCAAGCCTGGATGGCGTTGTAGTGGTAGCGGTTGTTCCTCCCCCACTTCTTGAAGAACTCCTCCCGGGTGGGCTGGGTATTCCCCTTCTCGTCCCAGGCCCGGCTCCAGAGGACCACCTCCTCCCCCTTCCAGTACCAGGGCATCTTGAAGCGCACGAAGGCGTAGCGCTCCACGGGGGGCTCGAGGGTGGCCTCCCGCCAGGTCCTGCCCTCGTCCAAGGAGATCTCCACCTTGACGATGCGCCCGTGGCCGCTCCAGGCGAGGCCCCGGATCTCGTGGAAGCCGGGCTGGATCCTCTGCAGGCCCGAGGGTAGGTGATGATGGACTCGGGGTCCATGACCCAGGTGAAGGCCAAAACCCGCCCGTCGGCCATGACGTCCGTGTACTCGCTGGTCTCGTCCTTGCTCATGGCGGGGAGGTCCGTGACCAGGATGCGCCTGAGCCACTTCACCTGGATGCTCCCCTCCCACCCCGGCACCACCAGGCGCACGGGGTAGCCCTGCTCGGGCCTTAGGGCCTCCCCGTTTTGGGCGTAGGCCACCAGGACGTCCTCCATGGCCTTCTCCAGGGGGAGGGAGCGGGTGTACATGGCGGCGTCCATGCCCTCGGGGATGAGCCACCTGGCCCCGGGCTTCACCCCCGCTTCCTTGAGGAGGAGGGCCAAGGGCACCCCGGTCCAGCTGGCGTTGGAGGCGAGGCCGCGGCTACGGGTGGCGGTGAGGTTGGGGTCCGGGGGGTTGCGGTAGCCGTTTTGCCCGTTCCCGGCGCACTCTATGAAGTAGGTGCGGGTGACGGAGGGGAAGCGCTTCAGGTCCTCGAGGGTGAAGACCAAAGGCCTTTCCACCATCCGTGGATCACCAGGCGGTAGGCCTTGGGGTCCACCTGGGGCACCCCGGCGTGGTGGCGCTCAAAGTGGAGGCCGTTGGGGGTGATGACCCCTTCCAGCTTCTCCAGGGGGGCGAAGTCCGCCCCCGAGTGGCGGGTGCGCAGGTTGGGGGAGATGTAGCGCACCACCTCGGCCTCAAAGGGGCTCCTTTCCCCGTACTCGGAAAGGGGTGCCCCCAGGGTCTTGGTAGGGGCGAAGGTCTCCTCCGTCCAGGGGAGGCCCTGGGCCCTTCCCTTGAGGAAGCCCAAGAGCCCCCCGGCGCCCAAAAGCCGAAAGAACCTCCTTCGGTCCATATACCCTCCTAGTGTATGCCCATGGGGCAAGGGAAAACCCCGCCCCTAAAGGGGCGGGGGGCCAGGTCCTCAGGCCGGGCCGAACATGTCGTTCCAAAGCCCCGTGGCCCAGCCGATGGCGGCGGTGCCGTTGGCCTGGGAGCGCTGGTTGTCCACGGCGCTTTGGGCCTTGATCTGCTTGGCGGCTTCGTCCCAGGAGTAGTTGGCGGAAACCCAGATGGCCTCCTCGGAGTCCACGAAGGAGTAGCAGATGTTGTTGGGAAGCTCGGGAGGAATCTCCGAAAGGGGCTTGCCCTTCAGGCGCTCCACGATCTGCCGGGCCACGATGGTGCCGGAGACGTAGGCCACCATGCCGCTCTTGGGGAAGGGGGTGTTCCCGGTGATGTCCCCCACCAGGTAGACGCGGTCGTCCTTCTCCGAGAGGAAGTAGGGCACGCGCACGTTGGCCCAGCGCTCTCCGAGGCCCGCGGTGCGCACCAGCTCCCCCGCCTTCATGGGGGGATGATGTTCGCCAGGGCGAAGGGCACCTCCCCAAGCTCGGTCAAGACCAGCTTCTTCCCGTAGTCCAGGCCGGTGATGCGGGTGTTGGGGTGGTATTCCAGGTAGTCCTTGTAGAGCTCGTTGTAGGCGGCGAGGAACCCGGGGGCCTTGGAAACGGGCTGGGGGTTGGCGTCCAGGACGATGACCTTGCCCTTCACCCCCTTGGTCTTGAGCCGCCAGGCCAGCATGGCCGCCCGCTCGTAGGGCCCAGGGGGGCAGCGGTAGGGGGGGTTAGGGATGTACAGGACCAGATCGCCCCCGGTCTCGTCAAACTGGTCCAGCATGCGGCGGAGGGCGATGTGCTCAAAGGGCTTGAAGCCCACGGGCAGGAGGTGCTTCACCTCGGCGTAGCGGGGATGGCCTCGTACATGTAGTCGATGCCCGGGGCCAGGACCAAGAGGTCGTAAGCCAGGTAGCCCCCCGTGGTGCGCACCAGGCGGCGGTCCCGCTGGATGTCCAGGACCTTTTCCTGGACGAAGATGACCCCGTCCTTGACCACGTTGGTGTAGTCAAAGACCAGCCACTCCAGAGGCTTCACCCCCGCCAGGAAGAGGTTGGACATGGGGCAGGACATGAAGAGGGGCTTCTGCTCCACCAGGACCACTTCCACCTCGGGGGCCTGCTGCTTCACCTTGCGGGCCACCGTGGTCCCGCCCCAGCCGCCCCCGATGACCACCACCCGGGGGGCCCGGGTGCGGGGAAGGAGGGTGGGGGGACGGCTGTAGAACTCCTGGGCCAGGCCCTGGCCACCCAGGGCCCCGGCCGCCGCCATGGCCGCTCCTGCCTTCAAAAGATCCCTACGCTTCACCTTCGCCATACTTCCTCCTCATTGCCCAGGGCGGTAGGGGGTACCGCCCGTGGCCTCCAGGATCTCCGTCATGACCCCTTTCGCCTCCTGCAGCATGGACACCGCCGGGCTTCCCATGACCCCGGGCATGATGGTCATGAGCATGGGCTCGATGGCCCCCACCAGCACGTCCTTCCCCATCTGCATGGCGAAGAAGCGGCAGGGGGCGGCGAAGCCCCCGGCGGGCTGGGTGAGGAACATGATGCGGGCCCACTCGCTCTTGCAGGGCATGATCACCGTCACCGGGCCCACCTTGACGTTGGGGAGGAGGTTGAGCCCGTTGGCGGTGAGTTCCGACTCCACCAGGAGCACCACGTCCTCCACCTTGGCCGAGGGCACGCGGTAGAGGAGGGCGGGCATCATGCCGCTGCTGGGGTCGGGCATCATGGCGGGGGCCACCCGCTTCACGGGGCCGAGGCGGCCCAAGGCGGCCTCGAGGCGCCAGGTAAGGCGCTCCACCTCCCCGCCGTAGACCCCGAGCATGGAGAAGAGGAGCCTGCCGTCAAAGGTGCCCACCATGTACCGCCTCCCCTCCCCGGTGACGAAGACCGTGGGGGGCAGAACGATGGCGGCCATGGGGTTTTTGCTCACCGCCTCCACGCTTCCCTTCTCCGGCTTGAGCACGATGAGGCGGTAGTCGGGGAAGCCCGGGCCCGTCACCTGGCGCACCTGCTCGCCAAGGTTCAGGACCCGGTCGGGCTCGAGGCCCGAGCCTTGAGGGCCTGAAGGGTCTTGGCCTCCACCTCCTCCAAGGAACCCTGGACCTCCACCACCAAGGACTGGGCGGAGGCCAAACCTAAGGCCAGCGTCAAAAGAGCAACCAGTTTCCTCATGATCCTCCCTCCACAGGAAGGCCGGCGTCCAGCCAGCCTTTGAAGCCGTGGGCGATATTTTTGGCGTTCTTGTAGCCCATGGCCTGCAAGAACGCCGCCACCACCGCCGAAACGCTCCCCGAGTTGCAGTAGACGAGGATGAGCGCCCCCTTGTCCTGGGGAAGTTCCGCCAGGCGGTCCGGGACCTCCCCGGCGTAGATGTGCACCGAGCCCGGGATGTACCCCTTCTTCCGCTCCTCCAGGGTGCGCACGTCCAGGAGGAAGGGCTCAAAGAGGAGGAGGTCCCGGGCCTCGGTGGGGTAGACCAAGTAGCTCGCCGGGGGCACCCGCTTGAGGAAGCGGCCGAAGGCCTGGGTCCATTCCCCTTCCCCTTGGGCCTTCCCCAAGGCGAGGAGAGGCAGAAAGGCGAGGAGGTCCCGGCGGCGCATCCCTACCTCGTGAAGAAGGGCAGCTCCTCAAAGGAGTGCCCGGCCTTGGTGGCCTCGGCCAGGATGTAGGTGGCGAGGGCGATGTGAACGTCCGAGTAGAACTCGGGCTTGGGAATGCCGATGGACTCGTAGCAGAAGTCTATGCGGTCCTCAAAGGTGTAGAGGCGGTCCTCCTCAAAGCGGTAAGCGGGCCACTCGTTGCCCAGGCCCTGCTTGGGGCTCCTGACCGGGGAAAGCCGCACCCGCTGTCCGGCGTACTGGTCGTGGCAGACGGCGCAGCTCATGTCCCGGGGACCGGCGCGGGTGTACCAGAGCTCCCGGCCCAGGTTGTACATGGCGAGCTCCTGGGGGTGCTTGGGCACCACCTGGATCCTGGCCTTGGAGGAGAAGGAAGCGATGTAGGTGGTGATGGCCCGCACCTCGTCCCGCTTGATCTCCTGGGGCCTAAAGCCCTGCACCCGCTGCATGCAGGTATAGACCTGCTTTCCAGGTCCTCCACCCTTCCCGTGTCGGGGAAGTACTTGGGGAGGAGGGCGTAGACCCCTTCCAGGACCCCCGGGCCCTTGCCGAAGTCGCAGGCCTCGAGGGTCTTGCCCGAGGGACCCTTCCGGTGGAAGAGCTCCTTCCCCTCCTCGGCGAAGAGCTCTCCGGGGAGGACGCCAAAGGTCTCCAGGTACATCTGCCGCTGGCGCATGGCCTCCTCAAAGGGGTCCAGGGGCTTAGCGCTTGGGTGTAGGCGAAGAGGCCCAAGGCGGCCAAGGCCAGGCTGCCCAACGCGAGTAGACGCTTCCTCACGGCTCACCTCCGGTTGATGGGGGACTCGGGGTCCAGAAGGAAGGCCACCAGGTCGCGGTCTCCTCGGGGGTGAAGAGG
Organism: Thermus sp. JCM 17653; assembly: GCA_001311585.1. GTDB lineage: Bacteria > Deinococcota > Deinococci > Deinococcales > Thermaceae > Thermus. The sequence goes on along the minus strand of BBBN01000024.1, from coordinate 7,509 downwards.
CCGTGGACCCCGCCCCGGTACATGAGGGAGCAGGGCACGAAGGCCCAGGCGTTGTAGATCTTCTCGTAGGTGTAGCGCACCACCGCCTCCGACTGCCCCCGCTGGCCGTATCCGGTGAGGCTTGGCCCCATGGTGCCGTGGGCCACCTCTCCCGGCACCCCGGCGTGGCAGGCGTAGCAGTTGCCCCGCTTGGGGTCGGTGAAGACCTTCTCCCCGTTTTTCCAGTCCCCCATGAGCTTTCCGCTGCGGGTAGCGGATCAGGGCCTTCTGCTCCGCCAGGAACTGGGGGACGAGGTCCGGGGGCAACCGGTCCCGGTACTGGGAACAAAGGGCCTGCCCCTTGTCCTGGGAAAGCATCACCTTGGCGAACTCGGGACCTCCGCCTTGGATGGCGGCCTCGAGGCGGGCCCGGAAAGGCCCCTGGGAAAGCCCCAGGCCTAAGAGCAGAAGACTCACGGCCAAAACCGCTTTTCTCATTCCCACACCTCCGGCACGCGGTAGTTGCGCCCCAAAACCTTGACGTTGGGCTCGGGCGGGACGCGCACCCGGCCCACGGACTTCAGGTAGCCCGCCAAGACCTCGTAGATGGGCCTGGGCTCGTGGCCGGCTTCGCCTCCCCCACCCGCTGGAGCCTCCCCCCGTAGGCGGCCGCCAGGTAGCGGCGGTTTGGGTCCAGGGGCTTGCCGTTCGCCTCCACCTCCCGGACCCTCTCCCCGGTGGGGGCGTCGGGGTCCAGGACGTAGCGGAGGCCATAGACCCGGCTCACGTCCCCGCCTTGCTGGTAGAAGGGGTCGGGGGTGAAGACGTTGCTGGCGATGTCCTCCAGAAGGCCCTTGATCTGCTCCCCCCGCAGGTAAAAGAGATAGAGCTCGGGGTAGGTGAAGCCGGTAAAGGCGTAGAGGTGGTCCCGGGTGATGGCCTGCCCGGGCAGGACGGTGGTCCCCCAGCGCACCGCCGGGCTGAAGACCACCTCCACCTCGGGGTAGAGGGCCTTCACCGCCTCCCCCACCAGCTGGTCCCAGGTGGAGTAGAGGGTGTCCCGCTTGTAGAGGAGGGTCTCGGAAACCGCCAAGGGGGCGAAGAGGTGATCCCGGTGCGGGGCGAGCTGGGCCCTGAGGAAGGCCTCCACGTCCTCGGCTTGCAGGTGCTCCGCGAGAACGGGGAGCACCCGCGCCCGAAGGTTCGCGATCCCCTCCCGCCAGAGCTTCAGGTCCACCCGCATCAGGGCCTTCCCGGCGGCGCTTCCCGCCACGATCCAGGTCCGCCCCACCCGCCAGGGCCTGGGGGTGAGGTCGTGGGTGTGGCCGGAGAGGATGAGGTCAATCCCCCGGACCCGCTCCGCCAAGGCGGCGTCCAGCTGCATCCCGTTGTGGGAGAGGAGGACCACGCGTTCGCCCCCTCGGCGCGGGCCTTGTCCACCGCTTCCTGGAGCCTCTTCTCGTCCAGGGCGAAGGAAAGCCCCTCCGTGAAGGTCTCGGGGTGGGAGACCTTGACGTAAGGGTAGCTCGCTCCCACCACCGCCAGGGCGTAAGGCCCCACCTGGTGGATGCGGTAGGCGGGGAAGAGAGGGTCCCCGAAAAGCTCGTCCACGATGTTGTAGGAGAGGAACTCTCCCCGGAAAACCCTAAGGAGTTCCTCCACCCGCTCCCGCCCCAGTCCATTCCCAGTGGGAGACCATGTGGTCCACCCCCACCAGGTTCTGCCACGCCACGATGGCCTCCCCTTGGGTGAGGAGGGAAAGCCCGGAGTTGGTCCAGGTGTCCCCGCCGTCCAGGACCAGGGCCTTACCCCCCTCCGCCTCCACCCGTGCCTTCTGGTCGCGGATGAGGGCGGTAAGGGCGCTCATCCCCCTATGGCCCAAGCGCGGGCGAGCTCCACGAAGTCTAGGTAGGAGAGGAGGTAGGCGAGGGGCGTGCCCCGCTCCACGCCGTAGTAGCGGAGGACGGCCTCCCCCGTGAGGTAACCGGGGCGGCCCATGAGGGGCTTGGGGGCGATGAGGTTCGGGGGCTCCATGAAGTAGTGGGGAAAGGCCTGGCCGTGGAGGTCGGAGAAGTAAAGGAGGGTGGCGTCCCCGTAAGGGGGGAGGTCGTAGAGGGATTGGGGGTTTTCCAGGGCCTTCGCCGCCCCCCTAGGCCCCAGGACAGCCAGGGCGGAAAGAAGCTGAAGGAGCTCCCTGCGGTTCATCTGGACCCCACCGCCGGCTTGGTGTTGAAGTCGCTTTCGGGATCCAGAAGGTAGGCCACCACGTCGGCGATCTCCTCCGGGGTGAGGAGGCCCTGGGCCCCGAAGCGGTACATGACCGTGCAGGGGAAGTAGGCCCAGGAGTTGTAGATCACCTCGTAGGTGTAGCGCTGCACCGCCTCCGACTGGCCCCGCTTTAGGCCGTACTTCTCCAGGCTCGGCCCCACATCTCCCCCCAGGTGGACCGGGGAGCCGAAGTGGCAGGAGAAGCAGTTGGCCTTCTGCAGGTTGTTGAAGATGGCGCCGCCCTTCCTCCAGTCCCCCATGAGCTTCCCGGAAGCGGGATACTTGATCAGGGCGCGTTGCTCTTCCAGGAACTGGGGAAGGAGGTCGGCGGGGAGACGGTTTCGGTGGAGGGAGCACAGGGCCTGGTCGGGCCTTTGGTTGGCGAAGACCTCGGCGTAGGCCTTCCCCCCGGCGGCAACCCGCTTAAGCTCCTCCTCGGCGAAGTAGCGCTGGGCCAGGGCGAAGGCCAGACCCAGGGCGAAAAGGGCTACGAGAACCTTCCGCATGCTTCCTCCTCACCGCACGAAGGCAGGCCACTCCTCCACCAAGGCCCCGTTCGCGTGGTAGGCCAGGAAGAGCTCCAGGGCCAGGATGGGCTGGGAGTAAAGGGCAGGCTGGGGGTGGGCGATGTTGCCGTAGCAGGCCCGGATGCGGTCCTGCATGGTCCAGATCTGGTCGTTGGAGTAGCGGTAAGCGGGCCAGTGCGTCCAGGACTTGTCCTTGCCCAGAACGTCGGCGTAGGGCAGGACCCCAGCGCGCCGGCCCACGTAGGTCACGTGGCAGGTGGCGCACCCCACGTCCCGGGCCCCGGTGCGGGCGTAAAAGAGCTTCTCCCCTAGGGCGTAAAGCTCCCGCTCCTCCGGGAAGAGGAGGCGCACCTGGATCCTATGCCCCGTGGACTTGCTGGCGATGTAAAAGGCGATGGCCACCACCTCGGAGCGCTTGATTTGCTCGGGTTTGAAGCCCTGGACCCGGGTCATGCAGGTGAGGATGCGGCTGTCCAGGTCCTCCACCCGGTTGGTGTCCAGGAAGTAGCGGGGAAGCCTCGCCGCCGCGCCTTCCAGGACCCCTTTGCCCAGGCCGAAGTCGCACTCGGCCATGGTCTTGCCCGAAGGCCCTTTGCGGTTAAAAAGCTCCTCCCCTTGCGCCACCACCAGCTCCGTGGGGAGGATGCCCGCGGTCTGGAGCAAAAGCTCCTTCTGGCGCTTGGCCTCCTCCCTGGGGTCCACATCCCCCTGGCTAGGGCTACAGCCAGGAGGAGAAGCGCCACCCATACCGCCCTCCGCATACGCCACCTCCATAAGGGCGCCCGGGTTTTCCGCGCCCGCCCTAGGCCAGCTCCAGCTTGGCCGTGCCCTCGCCGGTGTCCCCGTCGGTGTCCTTGAGCTTGACGGTGAAGGTCCCGGGCTTCTCCGCCTTGAACTTGAAGCCGTAGAGAGGGTTGGCGCTGGTGGAGGGCCCGGGGCGGGCTTCCGCCACCTTCTCCCCCTCAAAGTAGACCTCCACCAGGTTGATGTACTTGGCGGGGATGAGCTTCCCCTCGGCGTCCCGGCGGGTACCGGGCTCGTTGGGGTGCTGGGCCACCGCCTGGAGCTTAAACTCCTCGCCCGCCTTGGGCTTGGCCGGGGTCGTGCGTACGATCACGCGAATCGCATGGTTCACCTCCTTAACCGCACCCGCCCACCGTGACCCGGGTGCTGGCCGAGGCCAGAAGGAGCTTCCCGTCCGCCGTCTCCACCACCGCCCGAATGGCCGTGGTCTCCGCCAGGCGCACCCGGGTGGCGTAGTAGGGGAGGGCCTTCATGGGCATGAAGCTCACCAGGAGGGGAGTGGGGTTCTTGTCGGCGAAGAGGTGGATGACCTTCACCTGGCCGAAGGCAGGTTCACCTCCACCTCGGCGGGCACGTTGGCCCCGCTTTCGGCGATGGCGGGCATGGTGAGCTTCACCAGGTCGGAGGGGGTGAGGTCCTTGAATCCCTTGCCCAGGGTCTCCTTTAGGGCCTTTTCCAGATTGGCCAGGTCCTCGCCCTCGAGGCCTTGGGCTTACGGGAAGCCCCGAGAGGGCCACGGCCCCCAGGGTCACGCCGGTTGCCTTCAAAAACGCTCGCCTATTCACACGCACCTCCTTTGGCACACATCTGGCGCAACTCCTCCAGGAACTGCGCCCGGGGCCGGCTGCCAAAAAGCCGGCCCACCTCTTCCCACGCCCCTTGCGGGGAACGAGGAAGACAAAGGTAGGGGTTCCGGGCACCCGGAAGCGCCGGGCAAGCTCCTGCCCTTCCGGGGTTTCGGTGCCCACGGAGGCCACCACGAACCGCTCCTCCAAAAGGCGGCTTACGGCGGGGTCGGAGAGGACGAAGGTGTTCATCTGGTCGCAGTAGGGGCAGTGGGGGCTGTGGAAGTAGACCATGACCACCCGCCCGTGGGCCTGGGCCAGGGCCTGGGCCTGGGGCAAGGGGTACCAGCGACCGAAGTCCGGGGCGGCCAGGGCCAAGCCCGTGAGGAGGAGCGTCCAAAGTACCCGGTATACGTACATACTCCACACCGCCTGGGTACACCCAAGGACATTTGTACCATACCCGCAGGTCAGGGAAAAATCAAGGGCCTGGGGTGCAAACTTCTGTGTACTTATTCACAAACCCCCTTTCCCTTATCCCGACACCTTCCTGTTTACACCCCAAGGGGTAAGCGCCTTAAGCTAGGCTAAAGGTACACCCCTTGACGGGACACCAGGGACAAACTACCCTATACCCCGGAGGGTAAAGATGAAGCGGACCCTTATGGCTTTCCTCCTTCTCGGCGGCCTGGCCCTGGCCCAGGCGGACGGCGCCAAGCTCTACGCCCAGTGCGCGGGGTGCCACCAGGCGAACGGGCAGGGCATCCCCGGGGCCTTCCCGCCCCTGGCGGGCCACGTGGCGGAGATCCTCTCCAAGCAGGGGGGGCGGGAGTACCTCATCAAGGTCCTCCTTTGGGGCCTGCAGGGGCAGATCGAGGTGAAGGGCATGAAATACAACGGGGCCATGCCCGCCTACAACGGCCTCAAGGACGAGGAGATCGCCGCCCTCCTCAACCACATCGCCACCGCCTGGGGCGACGATAAGAAGGTGCAGGGCTTCAAGCCCTTCACCGCGGCCGAGGTGAAGGCCCTCCGGGACAAGAAGCTCACCCCTCAGCAGGTGCTGGAGGAGCGGAAGAAGCTCGGCCTGAAGTAAGGCCGGCCAAGGGAAGGCCCGGGGAAGCCCCCCGGGCCTTCCTGATTTAATGGGAGGGTGCTGGAGCTTTCCTTGGAAAAGGCCTTCCCCGGGTTCCGCCTATCCGTAGGGCTTTCCGTGGCCGAGGGGGAGACCCTGGCCCTTCTCGGGCCTTCGGGAAGCGGGAAGAGCACCCTCCTCAAGCTCGTCGCCGGGCTTCTTAGGCCCGATGGGGGCTTCGTGCGCTTTGGCGGGGAGGACCTCACCCCCCTGCCCCCGGAAAGGCGGAGGGTGGGCTTCCTCTTTCAGGACTACGCCCTCTTTCCCCACCTCACGGTGGCGGAAAACATCGCCTTCGGCCTGGTGGAGGCCCGCTGGCCCAAGGGAGCGCGGGAAGCCCGGGTGGCAGAGCTTTTGGAAAGGATGGAACTCACCCCCCACGCCGGGAAGCGCCCCAAGGAGCTTTCGGGAGGGGAGCAACAAAGGGTGGCCCTGGCCCGGGCCCTGGCCCCTAGGCCCAGGCTCCTCCTCCTGGACGAGCCCTTGGGGGCCTTGGACCTAAGGCTTCGGGAGGAACTCCTGTTCTTCCTCCGCAAGACCCTGAAGGAGGAAGGGGTCACCACCCTCCTGGTGACCCACGACCAGGGGGAGGCCTTCCTCCTCGCCCACCGGGTGGCCTCCTAAGGGAGGGGCGCCTGGTCCAGGTGGGCGGGCCCGAGGAGGTCTACGCCCGCCCCAAGGACCTTTGGGCCGCCCGCTTCCTGGGGCACAAGAACCTCCTCTCCCTCGAGGAGAGCCAGGCCCTGGGGCTTCCTCCCAAGGCCCACCTCCTTCCCCCAAGGGCCCTCGCCCTGGGGGGGCCTTGGCCAGGGGTGGTGGAGGAGCGCCTCTTCTTCGGTCCCCGGGTGGGGCTTTGGGTGCGGGTGATACCACCCCATGCTGGCCCCGGTGACCCGCAAGACCTCCACGCCCTGGCTTCACGCCAAAGGGGTACGAAGGGGGTTAGGCTCTACCTCGAGGCCCCCGAGGGCCCAAGGGAGGGGGAAAGGGCAGGCCTTCACCTGGACCTCGCCCAGGCGGTAGCCTTGGAGGGATGAGGCTCGCCCTCCTCCTCGGAGGCCCCCTTTTGGCGACGGAGGGGCTAAGGGAAAGGCTGGAAGGTTTTCGCCTCTGGGCGGCGGACTCGGGGGCCCGGCACGCCCTGGCCCTGGGGCTTCCCTTGGAGCTTTGGCTGGGGGACATGGACTCGAGCCCTCCCTGGCTCCAGGAAGCCCTTCCCGTGCCCAAGGAGGTCCTGCCCCGGGACAAGGACCTCACCGACGGGGAGGCCCTCTTCCGCAAGGCCCTGGAGCTTGGGGCGGAGGAGGTGCTTGGTCTTGGGGCCCTTGGCGGGCGGCTGGACCACACCCTGGCCCACCTGGAGCTGGCCTTTCTCCTGGCGGAGAGGGGAAGCCGGGTGGCGCTCACCGACGGCCTCACCTGGGCCTTCCCCCTTCTGCCCGGGACCCACGGGCTCCCCGTGAGGCCGGGAAGCCCCTTCAGCCTCCTCCCCTTCCCCGAGGCCACCCTAGGGGTGGAAGGGGCCCGCTGGGACCTCCCTCCCACCTTCCTCCGGGCCACCACCCGCACCCTGGAAAACCAGGCCCTGGGGCCCCTGAAGGTCCGCGTGGAAAGGGGGCGGGCCCTCCTTTACCTCTTCCCTTGACAGGGAGAAAAGGGGGGCTACACTAGCCTTTGGCGTTTGGGCCGCTAGCTCAACCGGTAGAGCAACCGACTCTTAATCGGTGGGTTACAGGTTCGAGTCCTGTGCGGCCCACCAAGGCCCCCGGGGGAAACCCGGGGGAAGCCCTTATGATGGAGCCCATGGAGCTGCCCAAGCGGCCCCTGGACCTCCTCTCTTTGGACCTCCCCCAGGGCGACCCCTGGGGCTACGCCCTGGCCCAGGCCCTCCTCAAGGCGCCCTGGGCTTGGCGGGCCCTGAGGCCCACCCCCGGGCTTTTGGACCTGGTGCGCCTGGACCTCGAGGCCCTCTTCGCCGAGCTGCACCGCCTGCGGGAGCAAAACCCTCTGG
>BBBN01000023.1 GCA_001311585.1 Thermus sp. JCM 17653 | reverse complement strand
CCTCTCCCCCACGACCCTCTCCTCGGGGTGGAGCCCGAGGCCGCGGACGACGCCAGGAGGAGCCTGGAGGCGGGAAGGATCCTCCGCCTGGAAGCGCCCCCCAGGACCCGGGCGGACGGGGTGCGGACGCTAAGCCTGGGGGAGCACACCTTCCCCATCCTCAAGAAGAAGGCGGACGGGATCCTCACGGTGAGCGAGGGGGCCATCCTCGAGGCCGAGCGCCTCCTCTTCACCCGCACCAAACAGGTGGTGGAGCCCACGGGCGCCCTGCCCTTGGCGGCGGTGCTGGAGCACGGGGCAAGGCTTCCCCAAACCCTCGCCCTCTTCCTCTCCGGGGGCAACCGGGACTTCTCTCCCTAGGGGGGTGGGTAAGCTTACCCCGTGATCGTCAAGGAAACCCTCCTACCCATAGAGGAAGTGGCCGCCAAGCTGGGCTTAAGCCGGGAAAGGCTTTACCTCTACGGCCCCCACATGGCCAAGGTTCTGGGAGAGCCCCCGAAGGCCAAGGGGAGGCTCATCCTGGTCACCGCCCTCACCCCAACCCCGGCAGGGGAAGGCAAGACCACCACCGCCATCGGCCTGGTGGACGCCCTCTGGCGCCTAGGGAAACGGGCGGCCCTGGCCCTAAGGGAGCCTTCCTTGGGCCCCGTCTTCGGGGTTAAGGGCGGGGCCACGGGGGGCGGAAGGGCCCGCGTGGAACCCCGGCACGAGATCAACCTCCACTTCACCGGGGACTTCCACGCCGTGACCAGCGCCGTGAACCTCCTCAACGCCCTCCTGGACAACCACCTGCACCAGGGGAACCCCCTTGGGATTGACCCCAGGCGCATAGAGCTCAAGCGGGCCATAGACATGAACGACCGGGCTAAGGCACATCGTCTTGGGCCTCGGGGGCAAGGCCCACGGGGTGCCCCGGGAAGGGGGATTTGAGCTCACCGTGGCCAGCGAAGTCATGGCCTCATGAGCCTGGCCCGGGACTTCCGGGACCTGAAGGAGCGCCTGGGCCGGATGCGGGTGGGCTTCACCTACGAGGGCAAGCCGGTCTACGCGGAGGACCTTCAAGCGGTGGGGGCCATGGCCGCCCTCCTCCGGCAGGCCTTTCTTCCCAACCTGGTGCAGACCGCCGAGGGCAGCCCGGCCTTCGTCCACATGGGGCCCTTCGGCAACATCGCCCACGGCACCAACTCCCTGAGGGCAAGCCTCTTCGCCCTGGGCCTTGCCGACTACGTGGTGCAGGAGGTGGGCTTCGCCACGGACCTCGGCCTGGAGAAGTTCATGAACGTGGTGGCCCGCACCACGGGCCTCGTCCCCGAGGCGGTGGTCCTGGTGGCCACGGTGCGGGCCCTTCGCTACCACGGGGGGCAGGACGCCTACGAGATGCCGGACCCAAAGGCGGTGAAGGAGGGCCTCGCCAACCTGGAAAAGCACGTGGAGAACGTGGAGCTTTTCGGCTATAAGCCGCGATCGCCTTAAACCGCTTCCCGAACGACGACCCCGAGGAGATCGCCCTGGTGCAGGGCTTCGCCGAGGAACGGGGCCTTCCCTTCGCCCCGAGCGAGGTCTACGCCAAGGGGGGCGAAGGGGGCCTGGAGCTCGCCGAGAAGGTCCTCGAGGCCCTGGCCCTCCCCCACGCCTACCGGCCCCTCTACCCCCTCGAGGCCCCCCTGGAGGAGAAGGTGGAGGCCATCGCCACCCGGGTCTACGGGGCAGAAGGGGTGGAGTGGAGCGAGGAGCCAAAAAAAAGCCCTGAAGGCCGCCAAGAAGGAGGGGTGCGAGGCTCTCCCGTGGTGATGGCCAAGGCGGCCACCTCCCTCTCCGACAACCCCAGGCTCCGGGGCCGGCCCCGGGGCTTCACCGTGCGGGTCACGGACCTCCGCTGCCGCCTGGGGGCGGGCTTCGTGGTGGTCTACATGGGCGGGATAGAGACCCTCCCTGGCCTGCCCAAGGTACCCCAAGCCCTAGGCATAGATGTGGACGAGGAGGGAAGGATCCGGGGGATGGATTACTAAATCCCGTGCTGGTCCGCCCGCTGCTTCTCCACGGGAAGCCCCGTGGCCCCGTGGAAGGCCTCCACTTCCTCCAGGAAGCGGCGGAAAAGGTACAGGGCGTCGTGGGGGCGGGGGCGGCCTCGGGGTGGTACTGGACGGAGAAGACGGGGTAGCGGGCGTGGGCCATGCCCTCGAGGGTGCCGTCGTTCAGGTTCACGTGGGTGGGGCGGAAGCCTTGAGGGAATCTATGTCCACGGCGTAGCCGTGGTTCTGGCTGGTGATCTCCACCTTCCCCGTCTGGAGGTTTTTCACCGGGTGGTTCGCCCCCCGGTGGCCGAACTTCATCTTGAAGGTCCGCCCCCCCGCCGCCAGGGCCAGAAGCTGGTGCCCCAGGCAGATGCCGAAGGTGGGCAGAAGCCCCATGAGCTTCCAGATGGTCTCGTGGGCGTAGCGGGGCATCGTGGGGTCGCCGGGCCCGTTGGAGATGAGGAGCCGTGGGGCTCCAAGGCCATGATCTGGTGGGCCGGGGTCTTTCCCGGGACCACGATGACCTCAAAGCCGAGGGCGGCCAGGTTCTCCACGATGGCGTGCTTGATGCCGAAGTCCATGACCACGATGCGCCGCCCCGACTTCAGGGTGGGCCAGGCGTAGGGCAGGGGGGTGGAGACCTCGGGGGTCATGTCCCGGCCGTCGATGTCCGTCCAGGAGCGGGCCTCCTCCTGGAGCACCCGGAGCTCTTCCTCGGTGAAGGTGTGGTCGGGAGCGCCGAAGAGGCTGGCGTGGGCGATGGTCCCCTTCAGGACCCCGCCTTCCCGGATCTTCCGCACCAGGGCCCGGGTGTCTATGCCCTCAATCCCCACCACCCCGTAGAACGCCATGAACTCCCCGATGGTCTGCTGGGCCGAGTTGGAGGCCACGCGGCTAAACTCCTTGGCCACGAAGCCTTTACCCAGGGGCGGTTGGACTGCATATCGTAGACGTTCACCCCGTAGTTGCCCTGGTGGGGGTAGGTCATGACCACGATCTGCCGTGGTAACTGGGGTCGGTCATGATCTCCTGGTAGCCGGTCTGGGCGGTGTTGAAGACCACCTCCCCCACCGTCTTCCCCCGGGCGCCGAAGGCGTAGCGTGGTAGACGGTCCCGTCCTCCAGGACCAAAACGGCGCGCTCCTTCACTCCGGCCATTCCTCCTCCTCTATCCCCGCTTGCCTCAGGATGCGCTTTAGTCCACGCCCATCTCCCTCGGTGGGGATTGGGCAAGACCAAGCGGATGGACCCCCGCACCATGAACGGGTGCCTGCCCCCCGTGTAGGCCCGGAAAACCCCAAGGCCTTAAGCCGCGCCACGAACTCCCTCCGGGAAACCGGCTTAAGCCGCCTCGCCATGGGGTAGCTCAATGCGGACCTCCCCCAAGGGCGGGGGCGTCTCACCCCGGGAGAGCAGAAAGAGAAGCCAGTCCTCCAGGGCCGCCTGCAGGTTGGCCTCGCACTCCCTCAGGCTCTTCCCCGTGGCCCAGACCCCGGGCAAGGCCGGGACTTCCCCGTAGTAGGGCTCCTCGTCCGCGATGAGCTCGTAGCGGGCCCGGGCCATGGCCTCCTCCAGGTAGCGGGTCAGGGTGCCCATCCCGTCCATTCTAGCCCCCGGAAGCCCCCGGGGAAAACTCCTTGATGACGGCGATCTCGCGGCAGTTCTCGTAGAAGGGGCAGGCGTTGCACTCGCTCCAGACCTTGGGGGGAAGGGCCTCCCGGCTCGTGACCCGGTAGCCGAGCCTGCGGAAGAAGTTCACCTGCAAGGTCCAGGCGAAGACCCGGGGAAGCCCCAAATCCCGCGCCTCCCGCTCCGCTCCCAGGACGAGCCAGCGGCCGAGGCCCTGGCCCTGCCTTGCGGGGTGGACGGCGAGGCCCCGGATCTCGGCCAGGTCCCGCCAGAGGACGTGGAGGGCCACGGTGCCCACGATCTGGCCGTCCTCGTCCTCGAGGACCCAGAAGTCCCGGATGTTCTCGTAGAGGTGGCTGTGGCTCCGCACCAGCATCAGGCCCTTCTCCGCCCAGTAGCGGATGAGCCAGTAGATGGCGTCCACGTCGCTTAGCCGCGCCTTGCGGAGCTCTAAGGCGGCCTCTCCCCGCACCTCGGGCAGGGCCACCGTGGCCAGGGGAAGACCCGTCTCAGTCAAGGCCCACCTCCTTCTTGGCCTCCCAAAGCCTTTCCCGCACCGCCTCCGGGGCCGTCCCCCCGAAGGAGCGGCGCCTATGAATGGCCGTCTCCAGCCGGAGGAGGGGGAGGGCGTCCTCGGCGAAGAGGGGGTGGTGGGCCTGGAGCTCCGTCCAGGGTGAGGTCCTTGAGGGCCCGCCCCTCCTCCACAAGCCTTCGCACCCAGCCTCCCCACCACGTGGTGGGCCTCCCGGAAGGGAAGCCCCTTCTCCGCCAGGTAGTCGGCGAGCTCCGTGGCCAGGGCAAAGCCCTCCTCCGCCGCCCGCCACATCCGTTCCCGCTTCCACCTAAGCCCCGGGAGCATGGCGGTAAGGAGTTTGAGGCTATCCCGGTAGGTGGCGAGGGCGTCCAAAAGGGGCTCCTTGTCCTCCTGAAGGTCCTTGTTGTAGGCGAGGGGAAGGCCCTTCACCACCGCCGAAAGCCCCACCAGGGCCCCGAGCACCCTCCCCGCCTTGGCGCGGATGAGCTCCAGGATGTCCGGGTTCTTCTTCTGGGGCATGATGGAAGACCCGGTGGCGAAGGCGTCGGGAACCTCCACGAAGCCGAACTCCTCGGTGCTAAAGAGGATGAGCTCCTCGGCGAGGCGGGAGAGGTTTAGCTGGCCGATGTTTAGGGCGGAGAGGACCTCCAGGGCGAAGTCCCGGGAGGCCACCGCGTCCAGGGAGTTCCGCATGGGGGCCTTGAAGCCAAGCTCCATGGCGGTGAAGTGGCGGTCTATGGGGAAGCCCGTCCCCGCGAGGGCGGCCGCCCCCAGGGGGCTTTCGTTGAGGCGCTCCCTGGCGTCCTTCAGCCTCCCCGCGTCCCGCCCGAGCATCTCGTAGTAGGCGAGGAACCAGTGGGCAAGGAGCACGGGCTGGGCCCGTTGCAGGTGGGTGTAGCCGGGAAGGACATAAGGAGGGTCCAGGTGCTTCTCGGCCTCCCGCACCAGGACCCGCCTGAACTCAAGGAGAAGGGCCAGGAGCTCGTCTATAGCCCCCCGCAGGAAAAGCCTCAGGTCCGTGGCCACCTGGTCGTTGCGGCTACGGGCGGTGTGGAGCTTGCCCCCGGGGGGCCGATGAGCTCGGTGAGGCGGGCCTCGAGGTTCATGTGGACGTCCTCCAGCTCCTCCCGCCAGGGGAAGGTGCCCGCCTGGATCTCCTCCTCTATCCGGTCCAGGCCCTGAAGGATGGCCCTAAGCTCCTCCTCGGTGAGGAGGCCCACGGCGTGGAGCATGCGGGCGTGGACCCGGTTCTGCCAGAGGTCCTCCCGCCACAAAGCCCGGTCAAAGGGGAGGGAGGCGTTGAAGCGGGCCGCGAGGGCATCCGGCCCCTCCCCGAAGCGGCCCCCCCAGGTCCTATGCGCCATGGCCCTCCCTTTCCAAAAGGGCCCTCACCCGGAGACGCAGGGCCTGGATCTTGATGAAGCCCTCGGCGTCCTTCTGGTCGTAGCCCCCTGCCTCGTCAAAGGAGACCAGGTCCTTGCGGTAGAGGCTCTTCGGGGCCTTCCTTCCCACCACGTAGACGTTCCCCTTGTAGAGCTTGAGCCGGGCCACGCCGGTGACGTTCTTCGCCACGTGGTCAAAGTAGGCCTGGAGGGCCTCCCGCTCGGGAGCGTACCAGAAGCCGTAGTAGACGAGCTCGGCGTACTTGGGGGAGAGCATGTCCCTCTGGTGGAGGACCTCGCGGTCCAGGGTGAGGCTTTCCACCGCCCGCCGGGCGTGGTAGAGGATCGTCCCCCCCGGGGTCTCGTAGACCCCCCGGGACTTCATGCCCACGAAGCGGTTCTCCACGATGTCCACCCGGCCCACCCCGTGCCGCCCCCCGATCTCGTTAAGTTTTTGCAGGAGGCCGCCGGGGAGAGCCTCTCCCCGTTCACCGCCACGGGGTCGCCCTGGAAAAACTCCACCTCCACGTACTCCGGGGCATCGGGAGCCTCCTCGGGGTCTTGGGTCATGCGGAACATCCCCTTGGGGGGCTCGGCCCAGGGGTCCTCGAGGACCCCGCCCTCGTAGGAAATATGCAAGAGGTTGGCGTCCATGGAGTAGGGCTTCTCCTGGGTCACGGGGACAGGGATGCCGTGGGCCTCGGCGTAGGCGATCATCTCCTGGCGCCCCTGGAAGCTCCACTCCCGCCAGGGGGCGATGACCCGGATATCGGGCTTCAGGCGTAGGCGGTGAGCTCAAAACGCACCTGGTCGTTTCCCTTCCCCGTGGCCCCGTGGGCGATGGCCTCCGCCCCCTCCTCCTCGGCGATTCGCACCAGGTGCTTGGCGATCAAAGGCCTCGCGATGGAAGTGCCGAGGAGGTAGTAGCCTCGTACACCGCACCAGCCGCATCATGGGGAAGACGAAGTCGCGGACGAACTCCTCTTTGAGGTCTAAGGCGATGGCCTTGGAGGCCCCGGTCCTCAAGGCCTTCTCCCGGGCCTCCTCCACCTCCTCCCCCTGGCCGATGTCCGCGGTGAAGGCGATGACCTCGGCCCCATAGGTCTCCTTGAGCCACTTGAGGATGATGCTGGTGTCCAGTCCGCCGGAGTAGGCCAAGACGATCTTCATGTCCCTCCCAGTCTACCCCCTCGAGGGGCGTGCATAAGTATACATCACGAAGCCCCGGCTCAAACCTGGTCCTTGACAGATTCGGGGGTACGTGCAACAATTCCCTTGCCTTGAAAGGAGGTCAGGTATGAAAAGAAGCTTGCTGGCTGTCTTTGGCCTCTTGGCCTGGGGCCTTTGGGCCTGCACCCCTCCTCCCCCCCAGGGCCTCCAAGGACACGTCTTCACCAGCCCTAGCGCCGGAGGGCAACCGGTCCACGGGGCCAAGGTGGTGGCCAAGGTAGGCAACCAGACTGTTCAGGCGACCACCGGTTTAGACGGGAGCTTCACGCTCCAGATCCCGGGTAGCGCCCAGGCTTTTACCCTCACCGTCATTCCTCCTGGGGGCCAAGGAATGGCCGCCCTCACCTACGAAAATGTTCCCATCTCGGCCTACAAATCCCCTTACGGCGCCGCCTCGGAGTTGAACATCTATCTACCCGCCCCAGCCTCCAAGACTCTCCCAGGCTACCTTGCCCGCACGGGGTACGTGGCGGGCACGGTGATCCTAAACGGCAACCCGGTGGCGAGCACCAAGCCCAGAAACCCTTCCCAGCTTTTTAACCCGCCCCAACCTTGCGAGGACGGACTCGTCATCTTCGGGGGCTTCCGCACCGTGACCACGGACGGAAGTGGCCAGTACCAGATCCCCGTAACCTCCACCAACAACCTCTACGCCACTTCGGGAAGCCTCTGGGCGGGGAACTACACGGGAACCGACACGGGGGACTGCAACACCGCCACCGAGTACTACTGGAGCCAGTTCCAGTACATCCCCGAGGTACGGGTCTACCTGAACGGCTCCACCACCGCTCAGAACGTGGACCTGGAGGCCTTTGACCCCGGGACCAACCCGAGCCGGGTCGCCACCCTCCAGGTAACCCATGACTACTCCGGCCTCTCCGGATTCAACTTCGACCTCAGCAATCCCAACTGGAACGCTCTCGCTGTAAGCGTTCCCTCCTTTGTCCACGCTATCCACTCGGGAGAAGTGGAACTGGGGCAATATTACTACCTTGGGCAAACCACCAAGACGGTCCGAGTGTACAAGATCCCTTCTGGAAGCACCGCCCAGCAGATCGCCTTCCTCCACACGGCCCTGCGGCTGGACCCGAATACCTACCAGCTGAAAGGCCTCTCCCGGGTTTACCAGTGGCGGGACGGCACCACCCTTAGCCAAAACCTCACCGCCGCTTTCCTGGACACCCCCAAGCTCCAAGTGGGCGATGGGGCCAGCCTAGGGGCCAACCCCACCCTTTCCTGGAACCCCGTGAACGGGGCCAAGGTCTACGTGGTCTCGGTGTACGATGACCAAGGCGCCCTTGTCTGGGCCGGCTTCACCCCCAACACCTCCATCACTGTCCCCGCGACTTTGCAGAGCGGGGCCACCTACTTCTGGGACGTTTACACCGACGACCAGACGGAGACACTGGACTATATCGGCACGGACCCCGCCGCCCTTCAGGCCCGGCTTTACCTGGAGCTGGAGCGCTACCCGCGCTTGCGGCATCTACAAGCCTCTTCGGCTAACCGTTACCGGGGCGAGCTGGCCCAGGCCTTCCGGGAAAACCTTGGCTACCTTCCCGGTCCCCAGGCCGCCTACCAGGATCTCTTACAAAACGGCTACCGGGAGAGCCTGAGCGAAACCCGCTCCTTCACCGTCCAGTGAGGAGGAAGCTATGCGCTGGAAGAACCTGTTTTTCCTGGCTTTTCTTCTTGCCGCTTGTGGCCAGAACCCGCAAACCCAGGCCCCTTCCCCCGGGCCCAGGCTGACCGCCATCGGGGGCGAGCCAGCAGTGGCTGGGGAGATCCTGGTCAAGTACAAGCCCGGCCTCCGGCCCCAAAGCCCGGCCCCTTTAGGGGAGAGCCTGGCCGTGCAAAGCCTTTCCGACCCCGCTTGGGGAAGCCTGGTGCGGGTGAAGGTCCCCGAGGGCCAAGAGGAGGCCTACATCCAGGCCTACAGCACACGCCCTGAGGTGGAGTATGCGGAGCCCAACTACTGGGTGGCGAACCCTGCCCGGGAGGTCTTGGCCACCTTGAGCCTGCCGCAAAAGCCCCAGGGCTTGAAACCTCAAGCTTACACGGACGGCGTCACCGACCCCTACTTCCTCCAAGTGCCTCCGGGCGACCCCCTTTCGGCCACGGGAGCGGACGGCACCCCCTACACCAACGTCCCCTACCTCTGGGGTATCTACCGCATCCGGGCCCCCGAGGTTTGGAACCAGGCTACCGGGGCCAGGGAGTGGTGGTGGCAGTGGTAGACGAGGGGATAGACCTCTCCCACCCTGACCTCCAGGCCAACCTCTGGACCAACCCCAACCCCAACAGCGCCACCTGCTCCGGTCTCCACGGCTATGATTTCGTGGACGACGACCCCGACCCCTCGGACTCCGGCGGCCACGGCACCCACGTGGCGGGCACCATCGCCGCTGCGGCCAACGGGCAGGGCGTGGTGGGCGTGGCCCCCGAGGCCAGGATCATGGCCCTACGGGCCCTTGGGTACTTCGGCGGCACGAACTACATGCTGGTGCGGGCCTGAAGTACGCCGCCGACTGCGGGGCCAAGGTGGTGAACAACTCCTGGGGTTCCGGGGGGCGGAGCAGGGCCTACCTGGATGTACTACAGTACGGTACGGGCAAGGGGGTCATCTACGTCTTCGCCGCTGGGAACTCCTACCGCTCCGGCAACCGGCCTTCCTATCCGGTGAGCTACAGCACCCTCCTTCCCGGGGTCATCGGCGTAGGGGCCAGCAGCAACGACAACCGCCGAGCGGGCTTCTCCAACGCCGGGCCCTACGTCACCGTGGTGGCTCCCGGGGCAGCGATCCTCTCCACGGTACCCGTGCCCCAGAACCCCGATGACCCCTACGCCTTCTTGCAAGGTACCTCCATGGCCGCACCCCACGTGACCGGGGTGGTGGCCCTGCTCCTTTCCGCCAAACCGAGCGCCACTCCAGAGGCCATCCGGCAGGCCCTAGAGCAAGGAGCCAACGCCAAGCGCACCGCCCAGGCGGCCAAGCCGGACTACGCCGCCGGAGGCAGTACGGGTACGGCCTCGTGGACGCCAAGGCCAGCCTGGATATCCTGCTGGGCCAATAGCACCTGGTTTGCCTAGGCCCCCGGGCCAGTCCGGGGGCCTAGGCATCAGAAGGGTGTGCGTGCCATGAAACAGAAGGTTGGCCTTCTCTTGCTTCTCTTGACCCTTGCCCTAGCCCAGGCCCCTATCCCCAGGCCCAGGCCCCCAGAAGAGCCGAAACCCACCTGGATCTTGCGGGTGGAAATAGCCAAGGGCGATGTGCCTCTACCCAAAGTCTTGATACAGGTCCAGGAGATTTCCCCTAACCGCCTGCCCATCCGGCAGGGTTTGCCGAGCTCACAAGAGCCGATGGTTCGGTGGAGTTGCCCCTCGAGGCCGGCCCAGAGCGCTACCTCCTCTTGCTTTATAGCCGGGAAGAAAACGTAAGGCTCCAGGCACCCCTACACGTCCTCCTGGGTACCTGGAGCCTGGGGCCCTACCGTTTTAACCTGGCGCTAAAAGCCCCCTAAAGGTGGATCGGCCGCTCCCACGCCGCCAACGCCGCCTCCTTGAGGATCTCGGAGAGGGAGGGGTGGGCGTGGGGGGCGCGGCCTACGTCCTCGGCGCTGGCCTTGAAGAAGAGGGCCAGGGCGGCCTCGGCCAGGACGTCCCCCACCCGGGCCCCGATCCCGTGGACCCCGAGGATGCGGTCCGTCTTGGCGTGGGCCAGGACCTTGATAAACCCCTCCGTCTCCCCCATGGCCCGGGCGCGGCCCGAGGCGGAGTAAGGGAACTTCCCCACCTTGTAGGGGATGCCCTTCTCCTTGAGCTCCTCCTCGGTGTAGCCCACGGCGGCGATCTCGGGATGGGTGTAGACCACGCTGGGGATGGCCTGGTAGTCCACGTGGCCGAAGCCCCGCGCCATGTGCTCCACGGCGGCGATCCCCTCCTCGCTGGCCTTGTGGGCGAGCATGGGACCCCGCACCACGTCCCCGATGGCGTAGATGTGGGGAACGCGGTCCTCAGGTGCTCGTCCACGGGGATCCGGCCTTTTTCGTCGGTGGCAAGCCCAGCGTTTTCCAAGGCCAGCCCCTCGGTGTAGGGCCTCCGGCCCACGGCCACGAGGACCCGGTCCGCCTCCAAGACCTCGCCTCCCTCAAGCTCCACCCGGGCCCCCTTAGCCTCAGGCACCACGGCGGTGACCCGCACCCCGGTGCGGATCGTGAGGCCCTGCTTCTTGAAGACCCTCTCCGCCGCCCGGGAGACCTCGAGGTCCATGGTGGGGAGGATGCGGTCCATGTACTCTAGAACGACGACCTCCGCCCCCAGGCGGTGCCAGACCACCCCGAGCTCCAGGCCCACCACCCCGCCCCCCACCACGATGAGCCTCTTCGGCACCTCGGGGAAGGAAAGGGCCTCGGTGGAGGTCACCACCCGCTCGTAGTCCACCTGGGCCCACGGGGGGATGAGGGGGCGCTTCCCGTGGCGATGAGGATGTAGCGGGCCTCCAGCTCCTCCCCCGTCTCCTCCACCAGGACCTTGCGCTCGGAGAGGAAGCGGGCCGTGCCCAGGTGGCGGGCGATGCCGTTCTTCTTGAAGAGGAACTCCACCCCTTGGGTGTTGGCCTGGACCACCTTGTCCTTGTGGGCCATGAGGGCGGGAAGGTCCAGCTCCACCCCCTTCACCTTGGCCCCCACGAGACCCCTTTTCGCTTCGTAGATGCGCTCGGTGGTCTCCAAAAGGGCCTTGGAGGGGATGCACCCCACCCTGAGGCAGGTCCCCCCTAGGGCCTTCTCCTTCTCCACCACCCCCACCTTCATCCCGAGCTGGGCCGCGCGGATGGCGGCC
Source organism: Thermus sp. JCM 17653 (assembly GCA_001311585.1). Classification (GTDB taxonomy): domain Bacteria; phylum Deinococcota; class Deinococci; order Deinococcales; family Thermaceae; genus Thermus. The sequence continues at coordinate 755 of BBBN01000023.1, read as the reverse complement.
ACGTACCCCCCGGGCCCGGCGCCGATCACCAGGAGGTCGTACACGCTACACCTCCAGAAGGAGCCGCGCCGGGTTCTCCACGAGCTCCTTCACCCGGCGGAGGAAGGTCACCGCCTCCCGCCCGTCCACGATGCGGTGGTCGTAGGAGAGGGCGAGGTACATCATGGGCCTTATGACCACCTGGCCGTCCCGGACCACGGGGCGCTCCTGGATGGCGTGCATGCCAGAATCCCCACCTGGGGCGGGTTGAGAAGGGGGGTGGAGTTCAGGGAGCCGTAGATCCCCCCGTTGGTGATGGTGAAGGTGCCCCCCATAAGCTCCTCGGGCCTAAGCTTCTTGGTGCGGGCCCTTTCGGCGAAGTCGGCGATCTTCTGCTCGATCTCGGCGAAGGAGAGGCGGTCGGCGTCGCGGACCACGGGGACCACCAGGCCTTCGCCCCCGCCCACGGCGATGCCGATGTCGTAGTAGCGGTGGTAGACGATGTGGCCCTCCCGGATCTCGGCGTTGAGCTCGGGGATCTCCTTGAGGGCCTGGACCACGGCCTTGACGAAGAAGCTCATGAAGCCGAGCTTGACCCCGTACTTTTTCTGGAAGGCCTCGCCGAACTCCTTCCTGAGGCGATCACCGCCGACATGTCCGCCTCGTTGAAGGTGGTGAGCATGGCCGTGGTCTGGCGGGCCAGGAGGAGCCTCTCGGCGATGCGGCGGCGCAGGGGGGTCATGGGGACCACCTCGTCCACCCGCCAGGGCCTGTCG
>BBBN01000022.1 GCA_001311585.1 Thermus sp. JCM 17653 | reverse complement strand
CCTTCGGGGAACGGGTGGCGGCGGTGGACGGGAACGCGCGCCGCGTCCTCGCCCGCCTCTTCGCCCGGGAAAGCCCCAAGGAGAAGGAGCTCTTTGCCCTGGCCCAAGGCCTTCTTCCCGAGGGCGTGGACCCGGGGACGTGGAACCAGGCCCTCATGGAGCTCGGGGCCACGGTCTGCCTGCCCCGGAACCCCCTCTGCGAAGCCTGTCCTCTAGCGGCCTTCTGCCAGGGTAAGGAAAACCCCGGGCGCTACCCCGGGCCCAGAAGGCGCCAGGTGAAGGAGGAAAGGCTCGTCGCCCTCGTCCTCCTCGGGCGGAAGGGGGTGCACCTGGAGAGGCTTAAGGGGCGCTTCCCGGGGCTCTATGGCGTCCCCCTCTTTCCCCCGGAGGAGCTTCCCCTAAGGGAAGCGGCCTTCGGGGTGAGGTCCCGCGCCTTTGGCGAGGTGCGCCACGCCCTCACCCACCGGAGGCTTCTCGTGGAGGTGCGGGGGGCCCTTTGGGAAGGGGAAGGAGAGGACCCCGGGAAAAGGCCCCTACCCAAGCTCATGGAGAAGGTGCTCCGCAAGGCGCTTCCCCTCCTGGCTCATGCGGGCGTAGTCCCCCTCGAGGACGCATAGCCCCACGGCGTAAAGCCCCTCCAGGCGCTTGAGCCTGAAGGTGGCCTCCTCCCACTCCTCGGGGTGGAAGGCCAGGTAGCGCACCCGGTAGCCGGGGGTGGAGGGGGTTTCCGGCACCTCCCTCTCCCGTTCCACGAAGCGGAAGCCCAGGCGCAAGAGGTCCTCCAGGAGGTCGGGGTAGCTGGCCTCGGAAAGCCTTCCCGCCTCCTCCACCACCTCGCCCACGTGGAGCCTCGCCCCCAAAAAGCTTCCCACCGCGAGCACCACCCTCTCCGCCCGGGCCGGGGGGCCCTCCCAGGTCCTGACCCCCGCCGCCCGGCCCCCTTCCAGGAGGAGCCCCGTGGCCGTGGCCTGGAAGAGGTGGAGGTTTTTCTCGGCCTCCAGAAGGTACTTGGCCCGGGCGTGGAAGGCCCAGCCCCGGGGGCCTTCGGGGTCGTAGGCCCTCTCCAGAAGGCTTCCCGGGGGAAAGGGGGGCTTGGGGGGCAGGAAAGGCATCATGACCGAGTCCAGGCTTTGGGTGAGAAGGCCCACCCGCACCCCCGCTTGCGCCAGGCGGAAGGCAGCCTCGGCGCCGGAGAACCCCGCGCCCACGATGAGGACCTGGTACGCCGCCATACGCTAAAAGCCTAACCCCCCAGGCCAAGGCCTGAGGGGTGTTCTGGCGGGCCGTGAAGGACTCGAACCTCCAACCCCCGGTTTTGGAGACCGGTGCTCTGCCAGTTGAGCTAACGGCCCCCGTCCCCCAGGGATTGTAGCACACCTTGCCCCCTAGGCCAAGGGGTGGGGCTGAGCCCAAGCTGGCCGCCATAGAATGGGACCATGCCCCGCGCGGTGGCCCTGCTCCTGGCCTTGGGTTTTGCCCTGGCCCAGTCCAGCCACACCGTAGTCCCCGGGGACACGCTTTATTCCATCGCCCGGCGCTACGGTACCACGGTGGAGGAGCTCATGCGCCTAAACGGCTTGGAGAGCTTTCTCCTCCAGCCCGGGCAGGTGCTCAGGCTGCCCGAGAGGGCCCGGGTGCACGTGGTAGTCCCGGGGGACACGCTCTTTTCCCTGGCCCGGCGCTACGGCACCACGGTGGAGGAGCTCATGCGCCTAAACGGCCTCGCCTCGGCGGAACTCAAGGTGGGCCAGAGGCTCCTCCTCCCTGGGGCTCAGGCCGGGGGCGAAAGCGTCCCGCATGCCCCGCCGGGGCCTTCCCCCGAGGCTTCCCCGCCGTCCCCTCCTCTCGAGGACTACGACCCGGAAAGCCCCTTCCTAAAGGCCGTGCTCCGCTACCTGGGGGTGCCCTACAAGTACGGGGCGAACTCCCCATTGGCCCTGGACTGCTCCGCCTTCGTGGCCCAGGTCTACGCCGAGCTGGGGGTGGCCCTCCCCCGGACCACCAAGGAGCAGTACCAGGCCTTCCCCCCGGTGGAGGCCCTGCGCCCGGGGGACCTGGTCTTCTTCAGCTTCGGGGGCAAGGAGGTGGACCACGTGGGGATCTACCTGGGCCGGGGGGTCTTCGCCCACGCCTCTAGCTACGGGAGCCGGGTGGTGATTGAGAGCCTCGAGGCTCCCTTCTACCAAAAGGCCTACCGGGGAGCGCGGCGGGTCATGGCCAGTCCGGAACCTCCCCTCGGGCCTTCCGCAGGGCGGTGAGAAGGGCTTCCCCCGGCCTCCCCTCGCCCCGGAAGGCCCGGGCCTCCTCTTCCAGCCAGACCTCCCCCTTGCGGAAAAGCACCCCTCGGGCCTCCGCCAAAGCCTCCTCCAAGAGGGCCCCCAGGGAGTAGAAGGGGGCCCCTTGGGGCAGGTCCGGGTCAAACCCCTGCCGGGAAAGGACCTTCCCGTAAGGTTTTTCCCTGGCCTCCATCGTGCCCCCCTCGGCGAAGTAGCGCCTCAGGACCCGGTTCCAGTCCCCCAGCCGGCTGTAAGGGGCCATGGCCCGGTAGGCCTCCTCCAGGTCCTCCGGGGCGTAGGGGCGGTAGCGGTCCTCGTGGACCACGAGCCTCCGGGGAAGCCTGGGCCTGGGGGGGCCTTCCTCGTCGGGCACCCCCACGGCGAGCCCCACCACGGGGAGGACCCCCGGGGGAAGCCCAAGGAGGTCCGTGAGGGCCTCCACCCCGTTCAAGACCCCGCCGATGAAGCAGACCCCGTAGCCCAGGGCCTCGGCGGTGAGGGCGAGGTAGGAGGCGGCGATCCCCGCGTCCAGGATGGCAAAGTGGAGGGCGGTCCGGGGCCAGAAGGCCATCCTCTGCCCCCGGTGGGCGAGGAGCCGCTCCAGGCGGTGGACGTCCGCCAGGAAGACGAAGAACTCCGCCGCCTGCCTGATGTGCTCCTGGTCCCCGGAAAGCCGGGCCACCTCGTCCCGAAGCCTAGGGTCCTGCACCCGGACCACGGAGTAAAGCTGGGCGCTGGCGTCGGTGGGGGCCCGCTGCAGGGCGAAGAGGAGCCTTTCCAGGTCCTCCTCGGGGATGGGCGCGGGCTTGAAGCGGCGGACGCTCCGCCTTTTCGCCAGGGCGTCTAGAAGTTCCACGGGGGCCAGGATACTACTCCAAGGGGAGCCCCATCCGCACCACCTTCCAACCGAAAAGCCCCTGCCGTTCCAGGTAGAGGCGGCTATTGGGGTCCTGGGGGTTGTAGACGTAGGCGGTGCGGAAGTCCCGGTAGGCGAGCCTCCAGCCCTGCGCCGCCTCCTTGGGCGCCTCCCCGGGCCCCATCCCCGTGCCCAAGGCGGCGAGCCCCTCGGGGGAGACCAGGGCGTCCACCAGGGGGTCCACCATCCCGGCCACGAAGAGGTAGGCGAGGCCGGCGAAGGGGTTTTGCTCCGCCTCCCGGACCACCTCTTGGAGGAGCCTGGTCTGGACCTGGGCCTTGAGCCCCTCCCGGACCCGGGGGAAGTCCACGAGCCTTTCCAGCCGCGCCCGGTCCCCCTCGAGGACCGCCCCCTGGAGGCGCGGAGGAAGAGGTAGGGGGAGGCAAAGAGGTAAAGGGCGAAGGCCGGAAGCCCCAGGGCCAGGACCGCCAGGACCACTTTGGCAGAGCGTCCCATAAACGCTTTATAGCAAAGAAGGTTCCCCTTCCTGGTTCAAACGCCCAGGAAGCGCAGGTACGCCCCCCAGATGGCCTCCCCGTAGAAGAAGGCCACCACCCCCCCGAGGGCGAGGTAGGGGCCGAAGGGGAGCTTCCTCTGGCCCAGGAGGAGGCCCAAGAGGGCCCCGGCGAAGACCCCGAGGAAGAGGGCGAGGAAGGCATAAGGCCCAAGCCAGGCTCCCAAAGCCCCCAAAAGCTTCACGTCCCCGTAGCCCATGGCCACGGGCTCCTCGTCCTCCTCTGGGGCGGGGCGGAAGGCCCAGTAGAGCCCCCCGGCAAGGGCCACCCCCCCGGCGGCAAGGAGGCTTCCCTTAAGGCTTTCCAGGAAGGAAAGGCCTAGGGCGGGGGCGAGGAGGAAGGCGAGGGGCAAAAGGGGCAGGGTGAGCCGGTCGGGGAGGACCACCGCCCGCCCCGCGCGGGCGGAGAGGGCCCAGGCGAGGAAGGCGAGGGCCATCCCCACCCCCGGACCCAAAAGCGCCCCGAAGAGGGCCGCCATGTGGACCTGGTGGGGCCCACGGGGACCTCGGGCTTACCCTCCCTGAAGCGCCTCAGGAAAAGGTTCCCGTACCCCGCCACCAGGGCAAGCCCCCCGGCGGCGAGGAGGGCCCCGTCCAGGCTCTCCCTAAAGGGGAGGGGGAAGGCAAGGAGCCAGGAGGAGAGGAGCCCCAAAAAGAGGAGGCCGTAGGTGAGGGGGTCGGGAAGCTCAAAGGTGTCCACGTCGATGAAGGAGAGGGCCACCAGAGAGGCCAGGAAGAGGAAGACCAGGAGGGCCTCTACCCCAGGGGGATAGAAGAGGCTCGCCAGGAGGAAAAGCCCCCCCGTGAGGGCCTCCACCAGGGGGTAACGGGGGGAGATGGGGCTATGGCAGTAGCGGCACCGCCCCTTTAGGGCGAGGTAGGAGAGGACGGGAATCAGGTCCAAAGGCCCCAGGCGGTGGCCGCACTGGGGACAGCGGGAGGGGGGGTAGGCCACGGACTCCCCCCGGGGCAGGCGGTGGATGACCACGTTCAGAAACGACCCCACCGCGAGGCCAAGGAGGAGGGCGAAAAGGGGCCACATGGGGGCATTTTACGGGGAAGCCGCCTCCCTTCCATCGGCTTTTCACAGGGGAGGTGTAAGATGGCCCCGTGACGCCGGAAACCGCTTACCAAAACCTCCTGGAGTTCCAGAGGGAAACCGCCTACCTGGCCTCCTTGGGGGCCCTGGCCGCCTGGGACCAGCGCACCATGATCCCCAAAAAGGGGCACGAGCACCGCGCCCGGCAGATGGCCGCCCTGGCCCGGCTCCTCCACCAGCGCATGACCGACCCCAGGATCGGGGAGTGGCTGGAGAAGGTGGAAGGCTCCTCCCTGGTGCAGGACCCCTTCTCCGACGCCGCGGTGAACGTCCGGGAGTGGCGCCAGGCCTACGAGCGCGCGCAGGCCATCCCGGAAAGGCTCGCCGTGGAGCTCGCCCAAGCGGAAAGCGAAAGCGAGAGCTTCTGGGAAGAGGCGAGGCCCAAGGACGACTGGCGGGGCTTCCTGCCCTACCTGAAGCGGGTCTACGCCCTCACCAAGGAGAAGGCGGAGATCCTCCAAGGCCTCTCCCCCGCCCCCGGGGACCCTCCCTACGGGGAGGTTTACGACGCCCTCCTGGACGGGTACGAGCCCGGGATGCGGGCCCGGGAGCTCCTTCCCCTCTTCGCCGAGCTCAAGGAGGGCCTCAAGGGCTTCTTGACCGGATCCTGGGGAGCGGGAAGAGGCCCGACACCTCCCTCCTCCACCGCCCCTACCCCGTGGAGGCCCAAAGGCGCTTCGCCCTGGAGCTCCTTGGGGCCTGTGGGTACGACCTCGAGGCCGGCCGCCTGGACCCCACCGCCCACCCCTTTGAGATCGCCATCGGCCCCGGGACGTGCGCATCACCACCCGCTACTACGAGGACTTCTTCAACGCCGGCATCTTCGGCACCCTGCACGAGATGGGGCACGCCCTCTACGAGCAGGGCCTGCCCAAGGAGCACTGGGGCACCCCCAGGGGGGAGGCGGTTTCCTTGGGCGTCCACGAGTCGCAAAGCCGCACCTGGGAGAACCTGGTGGGCCGCTCCCTGGGCTTCTGGGAGCGTTTCTTTCCCAGGGCCCGGGAGCTGTTTTCCAGCCTGCAGGACGTGGCCCTTAGGGACTTCCACTTCGCCATCAACGCCGTGGAGCCCTCCCTCATCCGGGTGGAGGCGGACGAGGTCACCTACAACCTCCACATCCTGGTGCGCCTGGAGCTGGAGCTCGCCCTCTTCCGCGGGGAGCTCTCCCTCGAGGACCTCCCCGGGGCCTGGGAGGAGAAGTACCGGGCCTACCTGGGCGTGGCCCCCAGGGATTACAAGGACGGGGTCATGCAGGACGTGCACTGGTCCGGGGGGCTTTTCGGTTACTTCCCCACCTACACCTTGGGGAACCTCTACGCCGCCCAGTTCTTCCGGAAGGCCGAGGCCGAGCTAGGCCCCCTGGAGCCCCTCTTCGCCCAAGGGGAGTTCCGGCCCTTCTTGGAGTGGAGCCGCAAGCGCATCCACGCCGAGGGGAGCCGCTTCCGCCCCAAGGCCCTGGTGGAGCGGACCACAGGGGAGGCCCCAAGCGCCAGGCCCTTCCTGGATTACCTGGAGCGGAAGTTTACCGCCCTCTACGGCCTCTAAGGGGCCCCGCGCGGCCCGGGTGGGCGAAGCCCCCGCTCAGTACCCGTGGAGAAGCCCGAGCCGCTTGGCCCGCCCGACCGCTCCCCGGAAGAGGAAGAGCCCCAGGAGGAAGTAGGCGAGGCTATTCAGGAAGGCCAGCCCCAGGCTCCAGGCTTCCAGGGGAGCCCCCTCCGCCAGCATCCTGCGGGCCAGGGCCGCCCCCGGGGCCAGGGGCAGGAAGAGGAACACCCCGCTCCCCGGCGCCTGCAGGAGGAAGAGGAGCAGGAACTGGGAGAGCCCCAAAACCTGCCCCACCCGCTTGAAGAGGAGGGCCAGGGAGGCCATGGCGAAGCCCAGGCCGTACCCCCCCAGGACCACGACCAAAAAGGGCAGGACCCCTCCCGGGGTGAAGGCCAGGCGGGCCCCGGTGAGGGCCATGAGCGTCAGGGCCACCAGGAGGACCAGGAGGCCCTGGGCGAGGAGGCCCGCCAGGTTGCGCACCAGGAACAGGGGGATGGGGCCGTAGGGGGTGAGGAAGACCTGCTCCAGGGTGCCCGTCTGGGCCTCTTCCATGAGCCGAAGGAGAGGCTGTTGTAGGAGGAAAGGGTGAAGGTCCAAAGGAGATAGCCCGCCAGCACGGCCTCGAGCCTGTCCCCGAACTCCGCCCCCGGCCCCGCCAAGAACCGGGCCCCCAGGAAGAGGAGGTAGAAGAGGAGGCTTAAGGTCACCACCGCCCCCACGAGCTCCAGGGGGTAGCGGCGCAGGGTGAGGACTTCGCCAGAACTCCGCCAGGAAAAGCTCAAGCACGGGCCACCGCCTTCAAGAAGACCTCCAGGAGGTCCGCCTCGGCCTTGGCCACCCGCCTCAGGGGAAGGGGCCTCACCGCCTCCAGAACCCGCCAAAGCGCCTCCCCGTCCCCCCGGAAGAGAAAAGGCCCCTCCCCTTCCACGCCGAGGGCCCGGAGGCGGCCTAGGACCTCGGCGGGCGGGGGGACCTCCAGCTCCAGGACGTAGTGCTCCCCGGCGAAGCGGGAAAGCAGGGCCTGCTTTTCCCCCTCCAACACCAGGCTTCCCCGGTGGATGATGGCCACGCGGTCGGCCAAGGCCTCGGCCACGGAAAGCTGGTGGGTGGTGAGGAGGACGGCCTTGCCCCCCCTGGCCAGGGCCCGCACCTTTTCCTGGACCAGGAGGGCGGTCTCCACGTCCAGGCCCAGGGTGGGCTCGTCCAGGAGGAGCACCTCGGGTCGTGGACCAGGGCCTGGAGGAGGGCGAGCTTCTGCTGCATCCCGCGGGAGAGGTGGCGCACCTCCACCCGGGCCTTCTCCCAAAGGCCGTATTCCTCCAGGAGGACCAGGGCCCGCCTGCGGGCCGCCCCCAGGGAGAGCCCCCGGGCCACCCCGAAGTAGACCAGGTTTTCCAGGGGGGTGAGGCGCCAGTAGACGTTGCGGTTGCCCTCCAGCACCGCCCCCAGATGGCGGAGGGCCCAGGGGTCCCGGGCGGGGTTCCTTCCCAGGAGGCGCACCTCCCCCTGGTCGGGGAGGAGAAGGCCCGCAAGCATCTTCACCGTGGTGGTCTTGCCCGCCCCGTTCTTGCCCAGAAAGGCCAGGATCTCCCCCGGGCGCAGGGCTAGGCTCACGCCCTTGACCGCCTCCAGGGCGCCGAAGCGCTTGTGAAGCCCCCGGGCCTCGAGGAGGGGATCTCCCATGGGCCATTCTAAGGGGGAGGGCCCCCAGGTGGGGATCACCCCTTCTGGGTCCAGCGCCCGCTATCCCGGGAGCGGTACTTCTCCATGGCCTTGAGGAAGGCCTCCTCCAGGTCAATCCCCTCCCGGTTGGCCAGGGAGATGAGGACGAAGAGGAGGTCGGCCAGCTCCAGGGCCAGGTCCCCTTCCTCTTCCCCGGGCTTGGGCTTCTTGCCGTGGCGGTGGGCCAGGACCCGGGCCACCTCCCCAAGCTCTTCCGTGAGGCGGGCCAGCATGAGGAGGGGAGGGAAGTAGCCCTCCTGGAAGGAGGAGATCCAGGCGTCCACCTGGGCCTGGGCCTCCTTGAAGGTGAGGGCCACGGCTACACCCCCTCCACGAAGGCCGCCAGGAGGCGCACGGCCCGCTTCACGTCCCCTAGGTCCACCATCTCCACGGGGGAGTGCATGTAGCGCAAGGGGATGGAGACGATGCCCGTGGGAATCCCCTCCCGCACCTTGGCCACCTCGTCGGCGTCGGTGCCGGACCAGCGCCCGTGGGCGTGGAGGACGTAGGGGAGGCCCTCCCTCTCCGCCGCCCGCCTCAGGGCCCGGAAGACCCCCTTGTCCACGAAGGGGCCGATGTCCAGGACCACCCCCCGGCCCAGCTCCGCTTCCCCCACCTGGGCCTTGTCCATGCCGGGGGTGGCGCTGTCGTGGTGCACGTCCACCACCACCGCCAGGTCCGGGTTCTCCCGGAAGGCGGCGGTCCTGGCCCCGTAGGCCCCGATCTCCTCCTGCACGGTGCCCACCGCCACCACCTCGGCGGGGGTCTTCCCCTTCAGGAGGCGGAGGGCCTCGAGGACCACGAAGGCCCCCAGGCGGTTGTCCAGGGCCTTGGAGACCAGCCTCTCCCCGAGAAGCCACCGGGGGGGCTGGTCCAGGACCCCCACCGCCCCCACCTCCAGGTGCTCCAGGGCCTCCTCCCGGCTCCTCGCCCCGATGTCGGCGAAGAGGTCGGAAAGCTCCACCGCCTTCTTGCGCTCCCCTTCCTTCAGCACGTGGATGGCCTTCCGCCCTACCACCCCCAGCACGTGCCCCTGCTTTCCCAGAAAGCGCAGGCGCTGGCCCACCAGGACCTGGGGGTCCCACCCCCCCAGGGGCTTCAGGCGCAGGAAGCCCTTCTCCTCCACGTGGCTCACGATGACCCCGATCTCGTCCAGGTGCCCCAGGAGGAGGACCTTGGGCTTGCCCCCAGGGTGGATGCGGGCGTAGACGTTGCCGTGGCGGTCCCGTTCGGCCTCGGCGAAGGCGCGGGCCTCCTCCAAGAAGGCCTGGGCCGCCTCCTCCTCAAAGCCCGAGGGCCCCATGGCGAGGAGGAGCCTTTCCAGAAACTCCAGGTTGGGCGCGTAGTCCATGCCCCAAGCTTACAATGCCCCCATGAGGTCTTTGGCCCTCATCGCCCACGACGCCAAGAAGGAGGAGATGGTGGCCTTCTGCCAGAGGCACCGGGAGCTCCTTTCCCGCTTCCCCCTCCTCGCCACGGGCACCACGGGGGGGCGCATAGAGGAGGCCACGGGGCTTAAGGTGGAAAGGGTGCTTTCCGGGCCCTTGGGGGGGGATCTGCAGGTGGGAGCCCGGGTGGCGGAGGGCCGGGTGCTGGCGGTGGTCTTCCTCCAGGACCCCCTCACCGCCAAGCCCCACGAGCCCGACATCCAGGCCCTGATGCGGGTGTGCAACGTGCACGGGGTGCCCCTGGTGACCAACCTGGCCGCCGCCGAGGCCCTGGTTCCCTGGCTGAGCTCTTTGGGCTAAAGGGTTTTTCGGTAGGCCAGGGCCTCCGCCACGTGGGCTTCCTCCACCCTTTCCGCTCCCTGGAGGTCGGCCACGGTGCGGGCCACCCGGAGGAGGCGGTCGTAGGAGCGGGCGGAGAGGAGCATCTTCTTGGCGGCGGCCTGCAGGAGGGCCTCGGCCCCGGGGGTGAGCCGCACCTCTTCCCTCAGGGCCCTTCCGGAAAGCTCCCCGTTGGGGCGGCCCTGGCGGGCGAGCATCCTCTCCCGGGCCCTTAGGACCCGCTCCCGCACCGCCTCGGTGCCTTCTCCCTCGGGGGTGCGGGCGAGTTCTAAAGGGGTGAGGCGGGGGACCTCCACCACCAGGTCAAAGCGGTCCAGGAGGGGCCCGGAGATCTTGCCCACGTAACGCCTTTGGGCCTGGGGGGTGCAGGTGCAGGCCCGTTCCGGTCCCCGTGCCAGCCGCAGGGGCAGGGGTTCATGGCCGCCACCAGGAGGAAGCGGGCGGGAAAGGTGAGGCTGGCCCGGGCCCGGGCGATGGTCACCACCCCGTCCTCCAGGGGCTGGCGCAGGGCCTCGAGGGCCTCCCGGGAAAACTCCGGGAACTCGTCCAGGAAGAGGACCCCGCGGTGGGCCAAGGAGACCTCCCCGGGCTTGGGGATGGCCCCGCCCCCGATGAGCCCGGCGTAGCTCACCGTGTGGTGGGGGGCGCGGAAAGGGGGGTCTTCAGGAGGCCCCGCACGGGCTGCCCCGCCGCCGAGTGGATGCGGGTCACCTCCAAGGCGGCCTCCCGGGGAAGGGGCGGGAGGAGGAAGGGAAGCCGCCTCGCCAGCATGGTCTTCCCCGAGCCCGGGCTTCCCACCATGAGGAGGTGGTGGTACCCGGCGGCGGCGATCTCCAGGGCGCGCTTGGCCTTGGCCTGGCCCTTGACGTCCCGGAGGTCCAGGACCTCCAGGGCCTCCACGGGATCCTCGGGCCGGGCCCTTCCCAAGGCCTCCTCTCCCTTGAGGAAGGCCACCGCCTCCTGAAGGTCCTTCGCCCCGTAGACCTCCACCCCCTCCACCAGGGCCGCCTCCTTGGCGCTCTCCTCGGGCAGGAGGAGCTTCTTCCCCTCGGCGAGCTCCCAAGGCCAGGTTCACCGCCCCCGGAATGGGCCGCAAGCTCCCGTCCAGGCCAAGCTCCCCGGCGAGGGCGAAGGGCGAGAGGGCCTCGAGGGGCACCACCCCCTGGGCGGCCAGGAGGCCCAGGGCGATGGGCAGGTCAAACTGGCTCCCCTCCTTCCGGAGCTCAGCCGGGGCCAGGTTCACCACCACCCGGGCCTGGGGGTAGGGGAAGCCGGCGTTCTTCAGGGCCGCCCGGACCCGCTCCCGGCTTTCCTCCACCGCCTTGTCGGGCAGGCCCACCAGGGCGTAGGTGGGAAGCCCGGGGCTAACGTCCACCTCCACGGTGACGGGAACCGCGTCCAGGCCGAAGAGGGCGTAGCTTCGCACCTGGGCCAGCATGGAGAAAGTTTATCACGGCGCTGTTAGTTCCACCCAAGGTGGGCGTTTCGTGAGCAGAGGCGAAAACTGCCTTATCATGGGGCCAGATGGCGCGCGAGCTCCATGTGGCGTATAACAAAATGCGCCGCGCCCTGGAGGAGCGCTTGGCCCTCCTCCGCCGCCTCGGGGGAATGGACCTCCGCTTGATCCAAGTGGCCAACGAGGAGTGGCTCTACATGCTCCAGGAGGACACCCGCAACTCCCTGGCCATAGAGGGCTACTTCACCACGGAGCGGGAGCTACGGGAGGTGCTTAGGGGACGCAAGGGGGCGGCAGAGGTCCTCAACTACTTTCGCACGGCCCAGTTTGTCTACGAGCAAGCTTTGCAGGACATCCAAGAGGAGGCTTGGCATCTGGACGTGGCCTTTGTGAACAACATCCACGGCCAGCTTTTCCGCGAAACCTCCCAAGAGGCGGAGCGGGGCAGGCCCGCCGATGGGGTGGAGCGCCGAATCCAAGGGGCCAAGGTGAGGCCCCCTCTGGAAGCCGGGGATTACCTCAGGGCCTTTGTCCGAGCGGTTCCCCTCCTCCTGAAAAGAGGCGAGGTTCTGGAAGCCCTGGCCAAGGTCCACACCCTCTTTGAGGCCATCCACCCTACCGGGACGGCAACGGCCGCGTGGGGAGGATTCTCCTCAACTATGTGGCCATTCGCTCCGGCCTTCCCCCTCTCGTAGTGAAGGGCCTCGAGGACCAAGACCGCAAGCGTTACTACGAGGCCTTAGAGCAGGCGGACCGGGGGTTGCACCATGGCTTTCCCCCACCCGAGCCCAACGCCCTGGTGGGGGCCCTGGACCAGGGGGAGTGGCGGCCTTGGCCCTCCTTTTGGGCGAAGCCCTCTTGGCCCGTCTGGACAAGGTCATCGCCTTGGCCCTCGTGCGTTTTGCCGACCTTCTTCCCCTGGATCAGGTGGCGCGGTCCCTCGGTGTGGATCGGCAGATCCTCTACGTCTGGCAGCAAAGGGGGAGGCTTGTGGTTTACCGCCCTGGCGGTAAGCGAAGCCTCCTTTCTCACCCCTGGCTTTTCCTGGGGACCCGGGAGCGGCCTCCCCTCCTCCCCCCTGAGCTG
>BBBN01000021.1 GCA_001311585.1 Thermus sp. JCM 17653 | reverse complement strand
TGCGCAAGGTGGGGTCCACCTTGAGGAAGCCCCGCTCGTCCCGCTCTACCCCCGCCCGCTCCAGGCCGAGCCCCTCCAGGGCCGGCCTCCTCCCCGTGGCCACGAGGAGGCGCTCCGCCTCAAAAACCGCCTGGTCGGTCTTGACCTGGAACCGCCCTTCCCGGGCCACGGCCTCCACCCGGACCCCGGTGTGGACCCTAAGGCCCTCCTCCTCCAGGTAGCCCCGAAGGAGCCGGGCAAGCTCCCGGTCCTCCTGGGGCAGGACCTCGGGCAGGGCCTCGAGGACCACCACCCGGCTCCCAAGCCGGGCGAAGGCCTGGGCGAGCTCAAGGCCGATGGGCCCTCCCCCCACCACCAGGAGGCTTTCGGGGAGGGCGGGGGCGGAGAGGACCTCGAGGTAGGTCCAAGGGGCGCTCTCCCGGAGCCCCGGGATGGGGGGAAGAAAGGGCCTCGCCCCGGTGGCGAGGAGGTACCGCCCGGCCAGGACCTCCCGCCCCTCCACCTCCATCCTTTCCCCGTCCAGGAAGCGGGCCCTCCCCCGGATCACGGGGACCCCCGCCGCCTCGAGGACCTCCTGGTACTTCTCCTTCCTGAGGCCGAGACCAGGGCCTCCTTGCCGGAAAGGAGGGCCTTCCAGTCCACCCCGAGGCCCCCGTGCGGAGGCCAGGGAAGACGGGGTGGCCCGCCCGGTGGAAGCGTCCGCCGCCCGGAGGAGGTACTTGGAGGGGACGCACCCCACGTTGACGCAGGTCCCCCCCAAAACCCCCGCCTCCACCACGGCGGCTTTCGCCCCCAGGCGCTCGCCTCCAGGGCCGCCGCCACCCCGGCGGAGCCCGAGCCCACGATGAGGAGGTCGTAGGTCATAGGGCCTCCCCCGGGTAGCCCACCCGCTCTAGAGCGGCGAGAAGGTCCCCCAAGGAGGCCTCCCCCAGGACGTGGGCCTCCTTCCTAAGGTAGTCCACCCGCACCTTCTCCACGCCGGCCACCTGGCCCAGGGCATGCTCCACCGTGCGGATGCACCCTGCGCAGTGGATCCCAGGGACCTTGATGCGGTACCGGTTCTTCTCCATGCCCCCAGGCTAGACCCTGGAGCGGGCTCCAGGGTCAAGGGGGTCCAGGTAGACGCAGTGGTCCTTCCCGTCGCAGGCCGGGTCGGGGTGGGCCTCGGCGTAGGCCAGGCGGCGGGCGAGGGCCTCCTCCAGGGCCTCAAGCTCCCGAAGGCGCCGCCTCACCTCCTCCAGGCGGGCCCGCAGCATCTCCTGCACGTGGCGGCAGGGCGGCTTGCCCGCTCCATGGCCTGGAGGATTTCGGCGACGTCCTCCAGCCTAAGCCCCGCCGCCTGGGCCTCCTTGATGAAGCGGAGACGGCGCCGGGCCTCCTCCCCGTAGAGGCGGTACCCGGCGGGCGTCCGGCCCTCCGGGGCAAGGAGGCCAAGCCTTTCGTAGTAGCGAAGGGCATCCGGGGAAAGGCCGAACTCGCGGGCCAGCCGACCAATGGTAGAGGGCATTGATGTCGCCTCCAGGATGGGGAAACGCTCCCCCAGGACCTCAGGGTAGCCCGGCGCTCGGCTTCCGTCTAGGGCTCGGGGGTTCCCCGGGGAGAACGGGCCGCAGAGGGTTTATTAGCGACTATTTTCACGATAAAACACGCATGTGCTATAAATCTCCACAAGTCCCCGGCTACACCGCCCCCAAGGCCTCCAGGAAAAGGGCCAGCAGATCCTCAGGGTCTTCTAGGCCCACGGAGACCCGCACCAGCCCCGGGGTTACCCCAGCCTGGAGCCTGGCCTCCTCCTTGAGGCGGCTGTGGGTGGTGGTCCAGGGATGAACGAGGAGGGTGCGGGCGTCCCCGAGGTTCGGCGCCTTGAGGAGGCGGATGGTCCCGAGGAAGCGGCTCGCCGCCTCCAGGCTCCCCAGGTCCAGGGTGAGCATGGGCCCTCCCGAGGCCAGGTACTTTTGCGCGTTGGCGTACGCCGGGTCCTCCGGGAGGCCGGGATAGCGGAGGGCCCTCACCTTGGGGTGGGCCCTTAGGCGCTCCGCCAGGAAGCGGGCGGTCTCGCTCATCCGCGAAACCCTCAGGGCCACGGTCTCCAGGCCCTGGAAGAGGAGGTAAGCGTTGAAGGGGGAAAGGGCCATCCCCCCCAGGGAAAGCCCCAGGGTGCGGACCCGCTCCGGGTAGGCGCGGGGCCCCAAGGCCTCCCAGGGAACCTGCCCCTTGAGGTCGGGCTCCAGGAACTGGGGAAAGCGCCCCCAAAGGGCCGTCTCCCGGGAGAGCACCGCCCCGCCCAGCACGGAGCCGTGCCCCGAGGCCCACTTGGTGAGGCTTTCCACCACCACGTGGGCCCCCCACCTGAGGGGCTTACAAAGCGCCCCCGCCGCCCCGAAGGTGTTGTCCACCACCAGGGCCACCCCCTTCTCTTCGGCCAGGGCGGCCAGGGCCTCGAGGTCGGGCACGAGAAGGGCGGGGTTCGCCATGGTCTCCACGAAGACCGCCCGGGTCCTCTCGGTGAGGGCCTCCCGCACCCCGTCGGGCTCGGGGTCCACGTAGCGCACCCTCACCCCCATGAGGCCAAAGACCTGGTGGAAAAGCCCGATGGTCTGGCCGAAGAGCCCCTTGGCCGCCACCACCTCGTCCCCCTGGCGGAGGAGGGCGAGGAGGGCAGCGAAGGTGGCGGCCTGCCCCGAGGCCAAGGCCACGGCCTCGAGGGCCCCCTCCAAGGCGCTTAGCCTCTCCTCCAAGGCCCTGCCGGTGGGGTCTTTCTGCCGGGCGTAGACGTAGCCCTCCCCGGTGGCGAAGCGCTCCTGCCCCTCCTCCAGGGTCTTGAAGCCATAGGCGGCCACGGCGTAGATGGGAAGCCCCACCGCCCCGTGGGGGTCTTCAGGTAGCCCCGCAAGCACCGCCAGGTCTCGTAGTTCATCCTTCCCCCCTAGCGCACGAGAAGCACGGGACAGGGCGCCTCGGCCACCACCTTCTGGCTTTGGCTTCCCAGGAAGAGGCTTCCCACCGCCCCCAAGCCCCGGGTGCCCATGACGATGAGGTCGGCCTTTTCCGCCCTGGCGGCCTCGAGGATGGCCTCCGCCGGGCGGCCCTCCAGGAGAAGGGCGTTCTCCCGGGGCACCCCGGTGAGGGCCACCGCCTCCGCCAAGACCCTCTCCGCCCGCTCCAGGCGGCGCTTCAGGGCCTCCTCAAAGAAGGGCTCTCCCAGGTAGTCGGGCACCGGCTCGTAGGCGTGGACCACCATCAGCTTCGCCCCGTGGGCCTCGGCCTCGGCCTTGGCCACCTCCGCCGCCCGCTTCGCGTGCTCCGAGCCGTCGTAGGCCAGGAGGATGGTCCTGAACATGCCCTAAGCTTATCAGGCCTTGGGCCGGGTTTCCGAAGGAAGCTCCACCCTGCGGCCGCAGCGGCAGGTATCCCCCTCTATGCGGGCCAGGGTGCCGTCCCCCTTGGGGTAGAGCCAAAGCGCCCCGCAGTCGGGGCAGCGCACCTCGGCCACCAGGGAGCGCATCTCCTCGGGGGAGAAGCGGTAGGCCTCCCCGCACCAGTGGCAGACCACCTCCGCCCCCCCGTCCTTCACGATCATCTCCTCCCGCTCCTCGGGGGTGAAGAAGACCAGGGCTTCCAGGGCCTTTTCCCGGTTGCAGCGGCAGCGGAAGCGGGCGGGGATCTCGTCCTGAGAGTAGCCCAGGGCGCGGAGGTCGGTGCGCTCAAAGCCTAGGCCCGCAAGGAGGGCCTCCAGGGCCCCTTCCAGGCCCCTTTCCCGGAGGAGGGGGGTGAGGCCGGGGAGGGCCTTCAGGTTGGCCTCGAGGCGGGAAATCACCTCCTCCTTAGCCCCGGGCATCACCTGCACGGCCAGCCCCCCCGCCACCTCCACCTCCCCTTCCCCCTTGACCCGCACGCCGAGGAGGAGGGCGGAAGGGACCTGCTCCGACTGCCAGAGGTAGTGGGCCAAGTCCTCGGCGATCTCCCCCGAGACCAAGGGCACGGTGCTGGTGTAGACCTCCCCGTTGGGCAGGCTCCGGTCCACCCGCAAGACCCCGGCCCCCACGAGCGCCCCCACGTTCAGCTTCCCGTCCTCGCGGAGGGGCACCTCGGCCTGGGGGTTTTTCACGTAGCCCCGCACGCTGCCCAGGACGTCCGCCTCCACCACAAGCCCCCCCAGGGGCCCCGCACCCTCCAGGCGCAGGGTAAGGCGCTCCTTGGGGGTCTTGAGGAGAAGCTGGGCCAAAAGGAGCGCCCCGGTCATGGCCCGGCCAAGGGCGGCGGTGGCCGTGGGGGAGAGGTTGTGACGAAGCCTCGCCTCCTCCACCACGTCCGTGGTCTCGGCGGCCACCACCCGCAAATCCCCTCCTCCCGCAAGGCCCCTGAGGATCCGTCCCATACCCCGCCATTATGCCACGGGCCCTATAATCGCCCATATGGGCCTGGTCATCTACGACACCCTGGCGCGGCGCAAGGTGCCCTTTGAGCCGGCGGTGCCCGGGCACGTGGCATCTACGTCTGCGGCCCCACGGTCTACGCCGACCCCCACCTGGGCCACGCCCGTGGGCCCGTGGTCTACGACGTCCTAAGGCGCTACTTCCTCCACAAGGGGTACAAGGTCCGCTTTGTCTCCAACATCACCGACGTGGGCCACCTCACCGACGACGCCGACGAGGGCAAGGACAAGATCGTGCGGCGGGCCAAGCTGGAGCGTTTGGAGCCCATGGAGGTGGCCGAGAAGTACACCTGGAGCTACTTTGACGCCATCCAGGCCCTGAACGTCCTCCGGCCCTCCATCGCTCCCAGGGCCAGCGGCCACATCCCGGAGATGCTGGAGCTCACGGAAAAGCTCCTCGCCCGGGGCCACGCCTACCAGCGCAAGGGGAGCGTCTACTTCCGGGTGCGCTCTTTCCCGGAATACGGAAAGCTATCCGGGAACGCCTGGAGGAGCTCAGGGCGGGCGCCCGGGTGGAGGTGCGGGAGGAAAAGGAAGACCCCCTGGACTTCGCCCTCTGGAAGGCCGCCGAGCCCGGGCACATCATGCGCTGGAGAAGCCCCTGGGGGGAGGGCTACCCCGGCTGGCACATCGAGTGCACGGCCATGAGCCTCAAGTACCTGGGGGAGGGGTTTGACCTCCACGCCGGAGGGATTGACCTCCAGTTCCCCCACCACGAGTGCGAGATCGCCCAGGCGGAGGCGGCGGCTTCCGCTTCGCCCGCCACTGGATGCACCACAACCACGTCCTCCTGGAGGGGGAGAAGATGGCCAAGAGCACGGGCAATCTGGTCCTCCTCCACGACCTCCTCAAGGCCCACGAGCCCATGGCCCTCCGCTTCTACCTCCTCCAGACCCACTACCGGAGCCCCATGGACTTCACCTGGGAGGGGCTGGAGGGCGCCAAAAAGGGGTATGGCCGCCTCCTCCACGCCTACCGGGAGGTGCGGGAGCGCAAGAAGGCCGCCCCCCCCGGCACCACCCCCGAGCTGGAAAGGGCCCTGGACGCCCTGGAAAAGGCCTTCATGGAAGCCATAGAGGACGACCTCTCCACCCCCGAGCCATCGCCGCCCTCTTCACCTTCCTCCCCGAGCTAAACCGCCTCCTCCCCGAGGCCAAGGCGGAAAGCCTCGCCCGGGCCGAGGCGGCCTTCCGCACCCTGGGGGAAGGCATCCTGGGCCTCTTCCCCGAGAGGGTCCTGGAGGAAAGGGTCTCGGAGCCCCTTTTGGAGGGGCTCATCGCCCTCCTCCTGGAGCTTAGGGAAGAGGCGCGGCGGGCCAAGGACTACGCCAAGAGCGACCTCATCCGGGAGAGGCTGAAGGCCCTGGGGGTGGTGGTGGAGGACACCAAGGAGGGCCCCAGGTGGCGCCTGGAACTTTTATGATCCTTTGGCGTGAGCTTTCGCTCACGCCAAGGTTCTGTGGGCCTCCTTTACCAGGGTCCCCATGCTGGCCTTGGGCCAGCATGGGGTGGGATCAGCGAGGTATGGGGTAGCCCCCCGCTTCCAGCACCGCCTCCGCCGCCTGGCGCCTTAGGGCCACCAGGTCCACGGGCTCGCGCTTGGTGAGCCTGCGGGCGGCGGAGTAGACCACCCGGGCCTCGTCCCCTTCCACGAGGCGGGGCAGCACGGAAAGCGCCCCCCCCTGGGCCCGGTCCAGGGCCTGGGCCAGGTAGATGCGGGCCAGGACCTCGGGAAGCCCGCCAAGCCGCCTGGCCCGAAGGAGGGCGCTTTCCGCAGCGTAGGCGTCGATGAGGATGTCGGCCACCGCCCCCAGCACCTCCTGCTCCTCCTCCACTCCCTGCCCGTACTTCTGGGCAGCGAGGCCCGCCACCATGAGGGCGAGCTTCTTGAGGTTTTGGACCTGGTGGAGCTCGAGGTCCTCGGGCTCCTCAAAGCTCGGCTCCAAAAGCTCCTTCTGGAGCTTCATGGCCGCCTGGAAGAGGGGAAGCTGCCCCTTCAGGGCCCGGCGGAGGAGCATGCCCGGGATGAGGAGGCGGTTGATCTCGTTGGTCCCCTCAAAGATGCGTTGATGCGGGCGTCGCGGTAGGCCCGCTCAATGGGGTACTCCTGGGAGTAGCCGTAGCCCCCGTGGATCTGCACCCCCTCGTCCACCACGTAGTCCAGGACCTCGGAGCCCAGCACCTTGATGATGCTGGCCTCCACGGCGTACTCCTCGATGCCCGCCATCACCGCCTCGGCGCCCTTTTTGCCGGAAAGGGCCTCGTCGATGAGGCCCACGGTGCGGTAGACGGCGCTCTCGGCGGCGTAGATGCGGCTCGCCATCTCGCCGAGCTTCTGCTGGATGAGGCCGAAGCGGCCGATGGGGCGGCCGAACTGCACCCTCTGGTTGGCGTACTGGGCGGAAAGCTCCAAGGCCCTCTTGGCCCCCCCCACGGCCCCCGCCCCCAGCTTGTAGCGGCCCACGTTGAGGACGTTGAAGGCGATCTTGTGCCCCTTGCCCACCTCCCCGAGGACGTTCTCCACGGGCACCTTCACGTCCTCCAGGATCACCTGGCGGGTGCTGGAGGCCTTGATGCCCATCTTCTTCTCCTCGGGGCCGAAGGAGAGGCCGGGGGTGCCCCGCTCCACCAGGAAGGCGGTGAAGTGCTCCCCGTCCACCTTGGCGAAGACGGTGAAGAGCTGGGCAAAGCCGGCGTTGGAGATCCACTGCTTGACCCCGTTCAGGACGTAGTGCTTGCCGTCTTCGGAGAGGGTGGCCCGGGTCTTGGCGGCCAGGGCGTCCGAGCCCGAGCCCGGCTCCGTGAGGCAGTAGGCGGCGATCCACTCGCCGCTGGCGAGCTTGGGGAGGTATTTGCGCTTCTGCTCCTCGGTGCCGAAGTAGACCAGGGGCAGGGTGCCGATGGAGGTGTGGGCCCCGTAGGTGACGGAGAAGCCCCCGGTGCCGGAAAGCTCCTCCGCCACCACGGTGGAGATCACCTTGGGCAGGTCCAGGCCGCCGTACTCCTCGGGGATCTCAATGGCCAGAAGCCCGAGCTCCCCCGCCTTCTTCATGAGGGGCACGTTGAGCTCAAGCTCCCCGTGCTCCATGCGCTCCAGGAGGGGAAGCACCTCCCGCTCCACGAAGGTGCGGGTGGTGCGGGCGATCTCCTTGACGCTCTCGTCAAAGTCCTCGGGGGTGTAGACCCGCTCCGGGACCTCAAGAAGCCAGCCGCCGCCTTTTTGCCAAAGCTTCTTTTCCTCGGTCATGCTCTCCTCCTTAGGCCGGGTACACCTCGAACACGCCCGCGGCCCCCATGCCGCCGCCGATGCACATGGTCACCAAGCCGTACCCCCCGCCCCGCCGGCAAGCTCGCTCAGGAGCTGGGCGGTGAGCTTGGCCCCCGTGGCTCCCAAGGGGTGGCCCAGGGCGATGGCCCCGCCGTTGACGTTGGTTTTCTCCTCGGGCATCTCCAGGGCCCGCATCACCGCCAGGACCTGGGCGGCGAAGGCCTCGTTGAACTCGATGAGGGCGATCTGGTCCAGGGTGAGCCCCGCCCGCTTCAGCGCCTTGGGCACCGCCTTTACCGGGCCCACGCCCATGATGTCGGGCTCCACCCCGGCCACGGCGAAGCTCAGGAAGCGGGCGAGGGGCTTGAGGCCCAAGGCTCCGCCTTCTCCCGGCTCATGACCACCACCGCCGCCGCCCCGTCGGAGTAGGGGCTGGCGTTGCCGGCGGTGACGGTGCCCCCCTTCTTGAAGGCGGGGCGGAGCTTGGCCAGGGCCTCGAGGCTGGTGTCGGGGCGGACCGTCTCGTCCCGATCAAAGACGACCTCCTCCACCTCCTTCTTGGTCCCTCGGTAGGTCACCTTGGGCACCCGGATGGGGACCACTTCAGGGAAGCGCCCCTCCGCCCAGGCCTGGGCCGCCTTCTGGTGGCTACGGAGGGCCCACCTGTCCTGGTCCTCGCGGCTTATGCCGAAGCGCTCCGCCACCCTTTCGGCGGTGAAGCCCATGCCGATGTAGGTGGAGTAGGTCTCAGGGCTCCACTCCGTGGGGGTGAGGTCGGGGTGAAGCCGGGTGTGGAAGCCCGACATGGGCACCTGGCTCATCATCTCCACCCCGCCCGCCAAGACGGCGTCCGCCATCCCCGTCATCACCGCCTGGGCGGCCATGGCGATGGTCTGGAGGCCGCTGGAGCAGAAGCGGTTGACGGTGGCTCCCGCCACCTCCACGGGAAAGCCCGCCCGGAGGAGGGCCAGGCGGGCGATGTTCAGCCCCTGGGCCGCCTCGGGCATGGCGCACCCCCAGAGGACGTCCTCAAGCTCCTTGGGGTCCAGGCCCACCCGCTCCACCGCCGCCCGCATCACCTGGGCGGAGAGGTCCACGGGGTGGAGGGTGGCCAAGGCCCCGTCCTTCTTGCCCCGGGCCACGGGGCTCCGTACCGCGCTCACGATGACCGCTTCCCGCATCTTTTCCCCCCTAGTTCCTAAGCGGCTTCCCCGTCTTCAGGGTGTAGGCGATGCGCTCCTGGGTCTTCCGGGTGCCGAGGAGCTTCAAGAAGGCCTCCCGCTCCAGGTCCAGAAGGTCCCACTCGGAAACCTCCCGCGCCGGGCCTTCCCCGCCGGAGAGGACATAGGCGATCTCCAGGCCGATCCGCATATCGTGGTCCGTGATCTCCCCCGCCTCCCGGAAGGACCAGACGGCGTAGCGGAGGTTGCCCAAAGCCTCGCTCCCCAAGACCCGGACCCTCGGCGGCAGGGGCGGGCGGTAGTCGGGGGCGAGCTCCAGAACCCGCCTCTTGGCGTCGGCGATGAGGAAGTCGCGGTTCATGCTGATCCCGTCACCGTCCCGGAGGAAGCCCATTTTGCGGGCCTCGAGGGCGCTGGTGGAGGTCTTGGCCATGGCGATGAGCTGGAAGGCCCGCTTCACCGCCTCAAAGGGGTCGGCCTCCTCGTAGGGGGCAAGCTCCTGGGTGAAGCGGAAGAGCATCTCCTTAGTGCCGCCCCCTGCGGGCAGAAGCCCCACCCCGGCCTCCACCAGGCCCATGTAGAGCTCGGCGTGGGCCTGGACCCGGTCGGCGTGGAGGGTGAACTCCGCCCCGCCCCCCAAGGTCAGGCCAAAGGGCGCCACCACCACGGGGAAGGGGCTATAGCGGAGGGACATGGAGGCCTTCTGGAACTGGCGCACCGCCAGGGCGAGCTCGTCCCAGTCCCCCTCCTGGGCCAGGGAGAGGATGAGGGCCAGGTTGGCCCCGGCGGAGAAGGCCCTGGGGTCCTCGTTGCCGATGACGAGGCCCAGGTAGCCTTTCTCCTCCACGAACTCCAGGCTCTTCTGGAGCATGCGGATGACCCCCTCCCCGATGGCGTTCATCTTGGTGCGGAACTCCAAAAGGGCCACCCCGTCCCCGAGGTCCAAAAGGGCCGCCTCCTTGCCCTCAAGCAGGGTCTTGCCCTCGGACTTGAGAGCCTTTAGGGAGATGACGCCCTCCCGCTTGGGCAAGGGGTGGTAAGCCCCGTCAAAGCCCAGATAGGTCCCGTCCTTGTAGAAAGCGCCCTGGGCCTTCTTGAGGAGCTCGGGAGCCTCCAGGCCGTGCTCGGCGAAAAGGGCCTCCACCCGGGAAAGCCCCACGGCGTCCATGTTCTTAAAGGGCCCCTCCTCCCAGCCGAAGCCCCACTCCAGGGCCTGGTCCACGGAGACGAGGTCGTAGGCGATCTCCGGGGCCTTCTCCAGGGTGTAGTGGGCGGTCTTGGCGAAGAGCTCCCGGAGGAAGGCCCCGTACTTGCCGGGGAGGTCCAGCACCCGGGAAAGGCGCTCCCTCAAGGGGAGGTCCCGGAGGGCGCGAAGCTCGGGGAGGTCCAGCTTGGCCCGGGGAACGTACTCCAAGGTCCGGTAGTCCAGGGTGTAGATCTCCCCGTTCGCCCGCTTGTAGAACCCGGCCCCCGCCTTCTCCCCGAGGCGGCCCTCCTCCACGAGCCGGTGGACCCACCCGGGGAGGGCGAAGTCCTCCCCCGTGGCCTGGGCGAGCTCCTCGGTCACGAGCTTGAGCACGTCCAGCCCCGTGAGGTCGGCGGTGCGGAAGGTGGCGGAGTTGGGGCGGCCGAGGAGGGGCCCGGTGAGGGCGTCCACCTCGTCAAGGGTGAGGCCGTGCTTCTCCATGAGGCGCACCGCCTGCACCATCCCGTAGACCCCGAGGCGGTTGGCGATGAAGCGGGGGAGTCCTTGGCGAGGACGGTCCCCTTGCCCAAAATGCGCTCCCCGAAGCGGCGGATCGCTCCAGGACCTTGGGGTCGGTCTCCGGGGTGGGGATGAGCTCCAAGAGGTGAAGGTAGCGGGGCGGTTGAAGAAGTGCGTCCCGAGGAAGCGCCGACGGAAGCCTCGGAGCGCCCCTCCAGGAGAATCTTCATAGGGATGCCGCTCGTGTTGGAGCTGACGATGGCCGTGGGTTTGAGGAGGCCCTCGAGGCGGGCGTAGAGGGCCTGCTTGGGCTCGGGCTTCTCAACGATGGCCTCCACCACCCAGTCGCAGTCCCTGAGCTTTTCCAGGTCGTCCTCGGTGTTGCCGATCTCCACGTAGCGGGCCCGCTCGGGGTCCATGAAGGCCGCGGGCCTGGCCTTTAGCGCCCGCTCCAGGCCGCGCTTGGCGTATTCGTTGCGGTCCTCCTTCCCGGGGATGTCCAAGAGCACCACCGGGATCCCGGCGCTGGCCACCAGGGCGGCGATCCCGCTTCCCATGGTCCCCGCGCCCACCACGCCTACCTTCTTGATCATGGCCACCTCCTTATACTGAGTCAAAGTTTACGCCGCCAAGGGCCGCCTGTCAAAGGGGGTGGCCTTCAGGCCCCCGCAAAAGCTTGAGGGGGAAGAAATCCTGGTAAACTGCAGGCCCTATGAAGCGAGCCCTCGTTCTTTTGGCCATGGGGCTTTCGGTCCTGGGGCTGGCCCAGGGGCGCGGGGCCTGGGCATGGGGGGCGTCCTCCTTCCGGGACCCTCCCAGGCCTGGGCCAACCCCGCCTACGCCGCCTTCCCGGGAGGCTGGGATAAGGAAGGGTTCCAGATACCGGTGGGCCTCCTCCGGTTTCTCCCCTTTTTCCCGGAAACCAGCCCCTTCGCCTACTTCACCGACCCCCAGGCCTTCCGCACCCGGTTTGACCTCCTGAGCTTCTACGACCAAGCCGCCCACCTGGACAGCTTCCTCCTCAACCCCGCCCGAAGCCCCGACGAGGTGGTCTTCCGGGTGAGCGCCAACGGGATCTCCATCACCGACGGCTCGGGGAACTCCCTCCTTCCCTCCTTCCAAGCGGGGAACGACCCGGGGAAGCCCCGGGCCCTCGTCCCGGAGCCCCTTCTGCCCATCGCCCTGGAGCTGGGACCCGGCACCTACCTGAGGTTCGGGGCCTTCGCCGGGGCCCAGGGGGTGAGGGTGAGCCCGAGCCCTGCCCTGGCCCAGGCCCTGGCAAGCGGGACCCTGGATTCCTGCAAGGGCCAGGACCCTTCCCCCTGCTTCCTCGAGGCCAGCGGTAGCTACGGCGCCGGGATCAGCCTGGCCCTGGGCTTCGCCGCGCCTCTTGCCGAGGTGCCGGGTCTGGGAAGGTCTACGTGGGGGCGAGGGGCGAAGGGTTTTACGGCCTGCTCTACGCCGAGGCCAGCGCCCAGGCCCGCCCCACCTTTGACCCAAACGGCCAGGTGAGCGGGGCCAGCTACAGCTACCGCTACTTCCTGAGCTACCCGAGCTTCTTGGAAGGAAGCCTGGGACAGGGGGCGGGAGGAGGGGGCTACGGCCTCCGGGCCGATGTGGGCGTGGCGGTGGACGGGAGGGAGTGGGCCCTGGGCCTTGGGGCGAGGAACCTCCTCGCTCGCCCGGTGGAGCGGGGTGGAGGTCTCGGGAACGGAAAGCGGGGAGCACCCGCGCCCCCGCCACCCGGGAAGCGACTTC
The DNA here is from genome assembly GCA_001311585.1 of Thermus sp. JCM 17653. GTDB lineage: Bacteria > Deinococcota > Deinococci > Deinococcales > Thermaceae > Thermus. The sequence continues at coordinate 53 of BBBN01000021.1, read as the reverse complement.
TCCGCCCCCGAGTTCCTCCTAAACGGGGCCTACCGCCTGCCCCTCGATGTGGG
>BBBN01000020.1 GCA_001311585.1 Thermus sp. JCM 17653 | reverse complement strand
CCCGCACCGCCCTCCCCTCCCCGTCCACGAACCGCACCCCCAGGAGGAAGTCCCTTAGGCCCCCATAGCGGTGGCGCATGGGGCCGGAAAGCCCCGCGGCCACCGTCCCCCCTAAGGTGGCCCCTTTCCCCGCCAGGGGCGGGTCAAAGGGCAGGTACTGGCCGTGGGCCTTTAGGGCCTCCTCCACCTCGGCGATGGGGGTGCCTGCCCAGGCGGTGAAGACGAACTCCTCGCTCGTACTCCAGGAGGCCCCGGAGGCGGGAGAGGTCCAAAAGGGCCTCCCCCTCCTTAGGGGTGGAGAGGGCGGGCTTGGTCCCCCCGCCCCGGGCCCGGAGCCGGGGGTAGGTCCGCACCGCTTCCTGTACTTCTTCCAGGCTTTCCGGCCTAAGCACCGGCACCGACCCCCTCCGGCAGGACCTTGCCCCGGTTGGCGAGGCCCCCAGGTCCAGGGCCCGCTTCACCCCTTCCATGGCCAGGAGGTCCTCCGGGGCGAACATCTCCGGCATGTAGGCCTTCTTCTCCACCCCGATGCCGTGCTCCCCCGTGAGGGACCCTCCCAGGCGCACGCAGAGCCTCAGGATCTCTCCGGCCAAGGCCTCGGCCCTCTCCAGCTCTCCCGGTTTTTTTCCCGTCGTAGAGGACCAGGGGGTGGAGGTTCCCGTCCCCGGCGTGGAAGACGTTGGCCACCCTCAGGCCGTACTCCCGGGAGAGGCGCCCGATCTCCCGCAAGGCCTCCCCGAGGCGGGAGCGGGGCACCACGCCGTCTTGGACCAGGTAGTCGGGGGAAAGCCTCCCCACGGCGCTGAAGGCGCCTTGCGGCCCTTCCAGATGGCCTGGCGCTCGGCCTCGTCCCGCGCCACCCTGAGTTCTAGGGCGCCGCTTTCCTCCAGGACCCGGTGGAGCACCTCCGCCTCGGCGGCCACCTCCTCCTTGGGGCCCTCCAGCTCCACGATGAGGAGGCCCTCCACCAGGGGGTAGCCTGCTCTCACCGCCTTCTCGGCGGCCTCTATGCTCAGGCGGTCCATGATCTCCATGGCCCCCGGAAGGAGCCCCGCCCGGATCACCCGGCTCACCGCCTCCCCGGCCGCCTCGAGGCTCGGGTAGGCGGCGAGGACGGTGTGGTAGGCCTCGGGCCTGGGGAGAAGCCTTAGGGTGATCTCCACCGCCACCCCCAAAAGCCCCTCGGTGCCCACGAAGAAGCCATGGAGGTCCGGCCCCACCCCCTCCAGGCTCTCCCCCCTAAGCGCACCACCTCCCCCGTAGGGGTGACGACCTCGAGGCCCAGCACGTGGTTCGCCGTCATCCCGTACTTCAGGCAGTGGGCCCCCCCGGAGTTGAAGGCCACGTTTCCCCCGATGGTGGAGACGGGCTGGCTGGAGGGGTCCGGGGCGTAGTAGAGGCCATGGGGAGCGGCTTGGCGGGAGACCTCGAGGTTCACCACCCCGGGCTCCACCACGGCGATCCGGGCCTTGGGGTCCAGCCTGAGGATGCGGTTCATCCGGTTCAGGGCCATCACCACCCCGCCTCCACGGGGAGGGAGCCTCCCGAGAGGCTCGTGCCGCTTCCCCGGGCCACGAAGGGGACGCCGTATTGGTGGCAGAGGCGCACCGCCCCGATGACCTCCTCCTTTCTCTCCGGTAGGACCACGGCGAGGGGGCGCTTGCGGTAGGCGGTGAGGGCGTCGGACTCGTAGGGGGCAAGCTCCGCCTCCCGGGTGAGGACCCTTCCGGGTAAAAGGGCCTTGAGTTCCTCCAAGAAGCCCACCCTTGCCCTCCTTTCCCCTCCACTTTAGGACAAAGGTTGGGGGAAGCCCCCACCCTCCGCCCCTTGGGGTTAGTCGATGTAGTCGTAGGCCACCAGGGTCAGGAATTCCACAAACTCCTCCGAGAGAACGAGCTTGTCCAGGATCTCCTCCGCCTCCCGGTAACGCTCCTTCTCCCGGCCGCCCAGCTTGGCGAGCTCCTCCTCCTTGACCTTCTGGTAAAGCTCCGGGGTGACGGGGCGGCCGTCCTCCAAGGTGGCCTCCCGGTGCACCCACTGCCAGAGCTGGGCCCGGCTGATCTCGGCGGTGGCGGCGTCCTCCATGAGGTTGAAGATGGCCGCAGCCCCGTTGCCCAGAAGCCACTGGTTCAGGTACTGGAGGGCCACGGAGATGTTGTTGCGAAGCCCCGCCTCCGTCACCTTGCCCCCGGGGACCTGGAAGTCCAGGAGGTCCGCCGCGGTCACGTGGACGTCCTCCCGCTTCACGTGCTTCTGGTGGGGCCTATCCCCCAGGTAGCGGTCAAAGACCTCCATGGCCACGGGCACCAGGTCGGGGTGGGCCACCCAGGTGCCGTCAAAGCCCTGGGAGGCCTCCCGTTCCTTGTCCGCCCGGACTTGCTGGAAGGCCCTTTCGTTCACCTCCGGGTCCTTGCGGCTCGGGATGAAGGCGGCCATGCCCCCGATGGCGTGGGCCTCGTGGGTGTGGCAGGACTTCACCAGAAGCTCGGTGTAGGCCTTCATGAAGGGCACGGTCATGGTCACCTGGGCCCGGTCGGGGAAGATGGGGGCGGTGGTGGCGAACTTCTTGATGCAGCTGAAGATGTAGTCCCACCTCCCGGCGTTGAGCCCGGCGGCGTGCTCCTTGAGCTCGTAGAGGATCTCCTCCATTTCCAAGGCCGCCAGGATGGTCTCGATGAGGACCGTGGCCCGGATGGTGCCCCGGGGGATCTTCAGGTAGTCCTGGGCGAAGTTGAAGACCTCGTTCCAGAGGCGGGCCTCGAGGTGGCTTTCCATCTTGGGCAGATAGAAGTAGGGCCCGCTTCCCCGCCTTAAGAGCTCGTGGGCGTTGTGGAAGAAGTAGAGCCCGAAGTCAAAAAGGCTTGCGAGATGGGCTCCCCGTCCACGTGGACGTGCTTTTCCGAGAGGTGCCACCCCCTGGGGCGCACCACCAAGGTGGCGGTCTTCTCCTTGAGCTTGTATTCCTTGCCCTCGGGGGAGACGAAATCTATCTGGCGGCGCACGGCGTCCATGAGGTTCTTCTGGCCCCGGATGACGTTATCCCAGGTGGGGAGAGGGCGTCCTCAAAGTCCGCCATGAAGACCTTGGCCCCGGAGTTTAAGGCGTTCACGATCATCTTCCGGTCCACGGGGCCCGTGATCTCCACCCGGCGGTCCAGGAGGTCCTCGGGGGCCTCGGCCACCCTCCAGTCCCCGCCCCGGACGAAGGCGGTCTCCTGGAGAAAGTCCGGCTTCTCCCCGGCCTTGTACCGCTCCCAAAGCTCCCTGCGCCGCTCCAGAAGGGCCTTGCGCACGGGGTTGAACTCCCGGTGCAGGGCCACCACGAACCTAAGGGCCTCCTCCGTCAGGACCTCCTTCAGGAGGGGGTGGTCTTTGCGGATCTCCACGCCCTTCATGGTGGTCCGAGCTTACGGGAGGCGGGGGAGAATTGTCAAGAAGCAAAAAGGTTTTTTTGTATATTGAAAAACCGGCCGCACCCCGCTACCCTAGGGATATGGCGCGTCCTCGGGAGAAGCGCCCCAGGCGGTGAAGACCCTGGAAAGGGGGCTTCGGGTCCTCGAGGCCCTGGCCCAGGCGGGGGAGAGCCCCTTGGGCCCCTTGGCCGAGCGGGTGGGCCTCGCCAAGAGCACCCTCTACCGCCTCCTCCGGGCCCTGGCCCAGGCGGGCTTCGTGGAGGAGGAGGGCGGGGTCTACCGGGTGGGTCCCAAGGCCTTCGCCGTGGGCCAGGCCTACCCCAAGCGGAGCCTCCTCAGGGCGGTCCGCCCCGAGATGGAGGCCTTGGCCAAGGAGACGGGGGAAAGCGTGAACCTGGCGGCGCCCCTGGGGCGGGAGGCGTTGTACCTGGACCAGGTGGAGGGGACGAAGCTCGTCCGCCTCTTCACCGCCCCCGGTTCCCGGGCCCCCCTCCACGCCACGGGGGTGGGGAAGGTCTTTCTGGCCTATCTGGGGGTGCCGGAGGGGCTTTCCCTGGCTCCCCACACCCCCCACACCCGCACCCGCCTCCCCGATCTCCTCCAGGAGCTTGAGGAGGTGCGCAGGCGGGGCTACGCCCTGGACAACGAGGAGAAGGAGCTCGGGGTGCGGTGCGTGGCCGCTCCGGTCTTCGGGCCTTCGGGGGAGGTGGTGGCCGCCCTCTCCCTCTCCGCCCCCGCAAGCCGCCTCTCCCTGGAAGAGGCCCACCGCCTCGCCCCCCGGGTGGTGGAGGCGGCCAGGAGAGCTTCCCTGCGCTTAGGCTTTACAGGACCTGTATGATGAAAAGGGTGAGGACGCCTTAGCGGGAGGAGCTGAAGGCCATGGACAAGGACCGTCCCGTGTACGTGATCAGCGTGGCGGCGGAGCTGGTGGAGATGCACCCGCAGACCCTGAGGCTTTACGAGCGGAAGGGTCTCATCAAGCCGAAGCGGTCTTCTGGGAAGACGCGGCTTTATTCCGAGCGGGACATTGAGAGGCTGCGGGAGATCCGGCGCCTGACGCAGGAGCTGGGGGTGAACCTGGCGGGGGTGGAGGAGATCATGCGGCTTCGGGCGGAGCTCGAGGCCCTGCAGGCCCGCTTTGAAGAGGAGGTGGAGCGCCTCAAGCGGGAGATCGGCCACCGCTTCCAGGAGCTGGAGCGCAAGGCCCTCCCCCCGCCCGGGGAGCGTCCAAGCCCTCCCCCAAGGACCGTCCCGTGTACGTGATCAGCGTGGCGGCGGAGCTGGTGGAGATGCACCCGCAGACCCTGAGGCTTTACGAGCGGAAGGGTCTCATCAAGCCGAAGCGGTCTTCTGGGAAGACGCGGCTTTATTCCGAGCGGGACATTGAGAGGCTGCGGGAGATCCGGCGCCTGACGCAGGAGCTGGGGGTGAACCTGGCGGGGGTGGAGGAGATCATGCGGCTTCGGGCGGAGCTCGAGGCCCTGCAGGCCCGCTTTGAGGCCGAGGTGGCCCGCCTCAGGCTCCTCCTCCTGGAGGAGAGCAAGGGCCTAGCCCCAGGGAGTAGTATGGGCGCGTGAACGCCCTAGCGCCCCTTCTGGAGTTCCTTTCCATCCCTTCGGTCTCCACCGATCCCGCCCGCAAGGAAGACGTCCTCCGGGCGGCCCTTTGGCTTCGGGAAAGGCTTAAGGCCTTGGGGTTTCGCACCGAGCTCGTGGAGACCCCCCTCCACCCCATCCTCTACGCCGAGCGCCTCGTGGACGAGAAGGCTCCCACGGTCCTGGTCTACGGCCACTACGACGTCCAGCCCCCGGACCCCCTGGAGCTTTGGGAGACGCCACCCTTCTCCCCGGTGGTGAAGGAGGGCCGGGTCTACGCCCGGGGGGCCTCCGACGACAAGGGCCAGCTCTTCGCCCACCTCCTGGCGGCGGAGGGGCTCCCGTCAACCTGAAGTTCCTGGTGGAGGGGGAGGAGGAGATCGGAAGCCCCCACCTCGCCCCCTTCGTGCGGGCGAACCGGGAGAAGCTCCGGGCGGACGTGGTGGTGGTCTCCGACGGGGCCATGTTCGCTCCCCAAACCCCCACCCTCACCTACGGCCTCCGGGGGCTTTGCTACCTGGAGGTGCGGCTCAGGGGGGCCAGGCGGGACCTCCACTCGGGGGCCTTCGGGGGCGTGGCCCCGAACCCCATCCAGGCCCTGGGGTGGCTCCTCGCCCGGCTGAAGGACGAAAAAACCGGTAGGGTCCTGATCCCCGGCTTCTACGAGAAGGTGCGCCCCCTCCCCCAGGAGGAAAAGGCCCTCTGGCCCTCCCTGGACGAGGAGGCCCTGAAGCGGGAGCTTGGGGTGGAGGTCCTTCCGGGGGAAGAAGGCTATTCCCCCCTGGAACGCCTCTGGGCCCGGCCCACCCTGGACCCGAACGGGGTGTGGGGGGGCTACCAAGGGGAGGGGTCCAAGACCGTGATCCCCGCCGAGGCCGGGATGAAGCTCTCCATGCGCCTGGCGCCGGACCAGGACCCGGAGGAGGTGGCGGACCTGGCCGAGGCCTACCTGAAGGCGGTCTGCCCCCCCGGCTACACCCTGGAGGTCCTTAGGCTCCACGGGGGAAGGCCCGTCCTCACCGACCCCTTTAGCCCCCCCATGCGCCTCATGGCCCGGGCCTTGGAGGAGGTCTGGGGGCGGCCCCCCGTCTACGCCCGGGAAGGAGGGACCATCCCCGTGGTGGCCGAGCTCCAGGAGACCCTGGGGGCGCCCATCGTCCTCTTGGGCCTGGGGCTTCCCGACGACAACCTCCACGCCCCCAACGAGAAGCTGGACCTGGTCAACCTGGAAAAGGGCGTGGCCGCCATCCGGCGCTTCCACGGGCTTCTGGCGGAGGAGCTTAGCCCTGGCCCGGCAGGCTCCCCTTGAAGATGAGGGCCTCCCCCACCCGCCCCGAGAGGAGGGGGACCAGGGGGCTTTTGGCCACCTGGGCCGAGAAGGGGACGTCGGCCTCGAGGCCCACCCCCCTTAGGGCCTGGGCGGCGGCGGAAAGGCTTAGGGCCTCCAAGGGGTCCTGGTAGGCCCGCTTGAGGGCCAAGGCGATGCGGGCCCCGTCCTCGGGCTCCATCTCCCCCAGGAGCCCCAGGTACTCCGCCAGGACCCCGGCGGTGTAGAGATCGTCCAACCCTACCCGGCCCTCCTTCCCGGCGCAGAGGATGGCCACCTCCTCCGTGGCCAGCTCCAAGGCTTTGCGGGCGGCGGCGTGGGCGTTGTAGAGGGAGGCCAAGAGGACGTGCTTGGCGGTTTTGGCGGCGGCGTGGGCGGCCTTGGTGCCGTTGGTGGTGCTCATCACCACGATCCTGCCCCCCACCGGGGCCTCCAGGGCCTCCCTGGGGGAGTTCCCCAGGTCAAAGCCGGGGGGCTTGAGCCCCAAGGCCTCCCCCGCCAGGAGGACGTCGGCGTCCTTGAAAGCCCTGGCGGCCTCGAGGCCCGCCACCCAGTAAAGGGCCTCGGCCCCGGCCTCCAGGAGGGCCACCGCCGTGGTGGTGGAGCGGATCACGTCCACCACCAGGACCACATCGGGGTACACCAGCTCTTCCGTGGGTAAAGGGTCCACCCGTAGGCGCATGCTTCCTCCCTACACCAGGCCAAAGGCCAGCTCTTCCAATAGTCCCGGGCTCACCACCTCCACCACCCCGGGGGCCAGACGCACCACCCCCTGGTCCCGGAAGGCGTGCAGGACCCGGGTGACCGTCTCCCGGCTGGCCCCCGCCAGGTGGGCCAGGTCCTGGTGACGCAGGCGGAGCTCCGGCCCGTACCCCTGGCGCAGGAGCTTCAAAAGGGCGTAGGCCACCCGGCTTTCCGCCTCCTCAAAGGCCAACAGGTCCAACTCCAGATCCGCTTCCCGCAGGCGGTGGGCCAGCAGGCGGGCCAGGTTGTGGGCGAAGAGGGGCAGGCGGCGGAGGAGGCCCAGGTAGGCCTCCCTGTAAAGGACCAGGAGGGTGGCCTCCTCCTCCACCACGGCGCTGGCGCTCCGCTCGCCCCCGTCCAGGAGGCTCATCTCCCCGAAGACCCCCCCGGGCCCCACCACGCCCAGGGTCTTTTCCTGCCCCCCTAGGTGGGTGCGGTAGAGCCGCACCCGTCCCTTCTCCACCAGGTACAGGCTCTGGCCCAGGTCCCCCTGGTGGAAGAGGACCTTTCCCCTGGGGTGGGCCAGGCGGACGAAGTAGCTTAAGGCCAGGTCCACCTCCTCCGGGCCGAGGTCCTGGAAAAGGGGGCTCGAGGTCATCGGCCCCACTCTAACCGAAGCTTCATCCTTTGCCTAGAGGATGAGAAGGTGCGCCCGGTGCTGGAGGTGCGGGAGTTGGGCTTTGCTTATGGGAATGGGGTCCTCTTCCGAGGGGTGTCCTTCGCCTTGGCTAGGGGGGAAGCCCTGGCCGTGCTCGGGCCCTCGGGGAGCGGCAAGACCACCCTGCTTCACCTCCTGGCCGGCCTCCTCCCCCTGCAGGAAGGGGAGGTCTTCTGGGAAGGGGAGGCCATCCGGGACCTTGGTGAGGCCCGCTTGGCTCCCAGGCGGCTTCGCTTCCTGGGCCTCGTTTTCCAGCACCACTTCCTCTTCCCCGAGCTCACGGCCCTGGAAAACGTCCTGGCCCCGGGCTACCTCGCGGGCCGCGTGGACAAGGCCTGGGCCCTTTCCCTTTTGGCCAGGCTTGGGCTTAAGGAGCGGGCCCACTTCCTTCCCCAAAGGCTTTCCGGGGGGAGAGGCAACGGGTGGCCGTGGCCCGGGCCCTCTACTTGAGGCCCCGGCTCCTCCTGGCCGACGAGCCCACGGCGAGCCTGGACCGCCGCCAGGCCCGAGAGGTCCTTGGGCTCATGCGGGGGCTCGCCTCGGAAGTGGGGGCGGCCCTGGTCCTGGCCACCCACGACGAGGCTCTGGTGGAGGGCCTTCCGGCCCTGCGCCTGGTGTATCCTTAGACGGTATGAGCCCCATCCACCTGCGGGGGCAGAAGGGACAGGTAGCCGAGCGGGTCCTTCTCCCAGGGGACCCGGGCCGGGCGGAGTGGATCGCCCAGACCTTCTTGGAAGACCCGGTTCTCTACACCTCCCACCGGGGATTGCTGGGCTTCACCGGGCGCTACAGGGGGAGGCCCGTTTCCGTGCAGACCACGGGGATGGGGGCCCCTTCCGCCAGCATCGTGGTCGAGGAGCTGGTGGAGCTCGGGGCGAGGGTCCTCCTTAGGGTGGGCACCTGTGGGGCGGTGGACGCCGGTCTGGTCCCCGGGGATCTGGTCATCGCCCAGGGGGCGGTGCCCTTGGACGGGGCCACCCGCCAGTACCTGGAAGGCCGCCCCTACGCCCCCGTGCCCGATCCTTCCCTCTTCCGGGCTCTGTGGGAGAGGGCGGAGGCCCTAGGGTATCCGCACCACGTGGGCCTCGTGGCCACGGAGGACGCCTTCTACGCCACCACCCCCGAGGCCGCCCGATCCTGGGCCGGTACGGGGTATTGGCCTTTGAGATGGAGGCCAGCGCCTCTTCCTCTTGGGGAGGATGCGGGGGGTGCGGGCAGGGGCCATCCTCACCGTTTCCAACCGCATCGGCGACCCGGAGCTCGCTCCTCCGGAGGTCCTCCAAGAGGGGGTGCGGCGGATGGTGGAGGTGGCCCTCGAGGCCCTTCTGGAGGTTTAGTATGGCGCACGAGCACGAGTTCATCCTGGAGATCCCCGAGTTCCAGTACCTCTCCTACGAGGTGGAGGAGGGCGTGGCCCTGGTCACCCTAAGGCGGCCCGAGGCCCTGAACGCCCTTTCCCAGGACCTCCTCAGGGAGCTGGCCGAGGTGGCGGAGGTTCTTGCCCAGGACCCCGAGGCCCGGGTGGCCATCTTTACCGGGGAGGGGAAGGCCTTCGCCGCCGGGGCGGACCTCAAGGAGATCGCCGCCCTCAAGGACCCCTTCATGGCCCGGGAGTATGCCCTTTTGGGCCAGCAGGTCTTCGCCGAGATCGCCGCCTTACCCATCCCCACCATCGCCGCCATCCACGGCTACGCCCTAGGCGGGGGCTTGGAGCTGGCCTTGGCCTGCGATCTCCGGGTAGCCGCCAAGGAGGCCAAGCTGGGCCTTCCCGAGGTGGGCCTGGGCCTCATCCCCGGCTTCGGCGGCACCCAGCGCCTGCCCCGGCTCATCGGGCGGGGCCGGGCCTTGGACCTGATCTTCACCGGGCGGCACGTGAGCGCCGAGGAAGCCCTCTCCCTGGCTTGGTGAACCGGGTGGGGGAGGACGCCTTGGAGGAGGCCAAGAAGCTCGCCCAGAAGATCCTGAAAAACGCCCCCGTGGCCCTGGCCCTGGCCAAAGAGAGCGTGGTGCGGGGCGAGGGCCTGGACCTGGCGGAGGCCTTGGAGATAGAGGCCGACCTCTTCGGTTACGCCGCCGCCACCGAGGACATGAAGGAGGGGGTACGGGCTTTTCTGGAGAAGCGCGCCCCTAACTTCAAGGGGGAATGAGGCCGTTGAAGGCCATCCTAACCCAGGACCTTACCAAGTACTACGGGAGGCGGCGGGGTATCCTCGGGCTTTCCCTGGAGGTGGAGCGGGGGGAGGTCTTTGGTTTCCTAGGCCCCAACGGGGCGGGGAAGACCACCACCATCCGCCTCCTCCTGGATCTCCTCCGCCCCACTTCGGGGCAGGCTTTCGTGCTGGGCCGGCCCCTGCCTTCGGAAAGCCTCGAGGTGCGGCGCCGGGTGGGCTACCTTCCCGGGGAGCTGGCGTTTTACGAGGAGCTCAGCGGTCTCGCCTTCTTGCGTTACCTGGCGGCCTTGCGGGGAGGTGTGGACTGGGACTATGTGCGCCTTTTGGCCGAGCGGCTGGAGCTTGACCTCACCCGCCCCATCCGCACCCTATCTGGCCTTTGCTCGGGGCTCCGTTCTGGGCTACGGGCTTGGCCTAGCCCTTTTGGCTTATGTCACCGTGCTCTTTTACCCCTCTATAAAGGGAAGCTTCGGGGATATCCAGGGCCTCTTTGAGAGTACCCCTAAGGAGCTGCTCAGCCTCTTTGGCATCACCTCGGAGCTGGACCTGGCCTCGCCGGAGGGCTTCCTACAGAGCCAGCTCTTCGCGTTCATGGTGCCCTTGATCCTGGCGATCCAGGCCATTTTTCTCGGCGCCCATGCCGTCGCCGGGGAGGAGGAGCGGGGGACCCTGGAGGTTCTTCTGGCCCAGCCGGTGGGCCGGGGGCAGGTGGTTTTGGAAAGGTGGGGCGCTCTGGTCCTGGCTTTGCTCCTCACCGGGCTCCTCTTCTTTCTGGGGCTCTTAGGCGGGGTGCTTCAGGTGAAGATGGCCATAGGGGTGGGCCGCCTGGCGGCGGCCAGCTTTATGACCGTGCTGCTGGCCCTCTTCTTCGGCACCTTGGCCCTGGGACTGGGGGCCTTCTTCGGTAGGCGGGCCTGGGCGCTGGCGGGAAGTGCTTTGGTGGCGGTGGTGAGCTACCTGTGGAACGCCCTTACCCCCCTTTCCGCTAGGCTTGCTCCCCTTCAGGACCTCTCTCCTTTCTATTGGGGGGTAGGTTACGATCCCCTCAGGCACGGGATTGCCCTCGGGCACCTGGGGGCGCTCCTCCTCCTCAGCGCCCTCGTTCTCCTGGGGGGCCTCGCTCGCTTCGCGCAGCGGGACCTCCGGGCCTGACCTTCTCCCTGGCCCGCGGAAGCCCCCGGGGTTCCCATGCTGGCTGTGAGGGGGCTCCCCTTTGAGGTAAAGTAGGGGTTGCCCATGACGGAAGAGCGCGTGGTCCACGTCGCCAGCCCCAAGGCCAAGCTCTACGCCGAGGCCGACCAGGCCATCCGTGAGCGGCTAAAGCCCTTTCCCAAGGCCCTCAAGGCCTATGAACTCCTGATCCAAGACCCCGAGGCCCGCTCCGGGTGGAACATGGCCAACTACATCACCATGCGCAAGCTGGGGTACAACGACCACGGCCGGGTCCACGCCCTCCTCACGGGGGCGGCAGGGGTGGCCATCCTGGGCCTTTTGGCCGAGGCGGGGGTCCGGCTGGACACGGTGGAGTCGGGGGCGGGGGAGCTGGAGGACGCCTACGTGGTGGTCCTCCTCTCCACCATGCTCCACGACCTGGGCAACCAGGTGCACCGCCACCACCACGAGGCCTTCGGCGTGACCCTGGCCCTGCCCATCCTGAACCGTATCCTGGAGAAGATCTACCCCGATCCCGAGCAGCGCACCGCCCTTCGCGCCCTCATGCTCCACAGCATCTACAGCCACGACCTCGCCCCTGAGCCCCTCACCCTCGAGGCCGGCATCACCGCCGTGGCCGATGGCACCGACATCACCAAGGGCCGGGGGCGCAAGGCCTTCGCCCTGGGGAGCATAGATATCCACTCCATCAGCGCCCTGGCCGTGGACGAGGTGCGCATCCTCAAGGGGGACAAGTACCCGGTGGAGATCCAGGTCCTCATGAACAACTCCGCCGGGATCTTCCAGGTGGAGGAAACCCTCACCAAGAAGGTGCTGAGAAGCCCCCTCCGCCCCTACGTGACCGTGGTGGCCATGACCGACGGACAAAGCGGCCAGGACCAGCGCATCGTCCACCGCGTGCGTTTGCACGAAAGCGAGGACCGTTTTGTTCTGGACTGATCCCTTTTCTTTCCCGCCCTGTTCCCCCAGGGCCTTTTGCCGGGGTGGTAGGAGGCGATGGCCAGTATCAAGCCTCAGGCCATAGCTCCCGGATCTCTTTGGGCAGCAGGCCTCGGATGTCCTCCAGCTCCCCTTGGGAGACCTTCAGGGCTAGTACTTGGAACACCGCCCGGGTGGCGGCCTCGGGGTCCAGGGCGGGCCCGGAGGGGGTCTTCAGCTCCCGGGCCACGTGGGCCAGGAACTCCTCCTTGTGCCGCTCCTTAAGGGGCTTGCCCGTGGGGTTCCAGCCCTCGTAGTAGAGGCCGCGGATGAGCATGGGTAGCTCGGCCCCCAGCTGGGCCACCTCTTCCACGGTGAGGCGGTCTCTAAGAGCGTGAAGCACGGCCCTCAAGGCCATGTAGGCCTTGTGGCGGTCCTCGGTGCCCAGCTCCCCCATAATCTCCTTGAGCCAGGCGTGGGTCTTGTGGAGGGTCCGGTCAAAGACCTCCAGCCCGGTGGCGCTCATAGGCCTCACCTCCCACCTTCAGGGTAGGGGTGTGAGCCTAGTGTTGTCAAGCCCATTGCTTTTGTTGAGCTAAGTTCGCCTACTCCTCCAAGCGGAACCCCACCTCCAGGACCACCTGGTACTCCTTCACCCCCGCCTCGCCGATGGTGCCCCGGACCTCCTTCACCTCAAACCAGTCCAGGTGGCGCAGGGTCTTCTGCGCCCGCGCCAAGGCGGCCTGGATGGCGGCCTCGAGGCCCTCCTCGCTCGTCCCCACGAGCTCCACCTTCTTGTAAACCTTGCTCATGGGGGTATTTTACCGCTTCGCCGCCGCTTCCTTTTGCAGCTCCCGCTT
>BBBN01000019.1 GCA_001311585.1 Thermus sp. JCM 17653 | reverse complement strand
ATCCCCCCGCCCAAGCCCCGCACCGCCGTGCTCTTTCCCAGGCGGGAAGGCTTCTACACGGAGCTCGGCGGGTACCTCCCCGAGGTGCGCCTCCGCTTTGAGACCTACGGGGCCCTCTCCCGCAAGCGGGATAACGCCGTCCTGGTCTTCCACGCCCTCACGGGGAGCGCCCACCTGGCGGGGACCTACGACGAGGAGACCTTCCAAAGCCTCTCCCCCTTGGAACAAGCCTTCGGGCGGGAAGGGTGGTGGGATGGCCTGGTGGGGCCCGGGCGGATCCTGGACCCCGCCCTCTACTACGTGGTCAGCGCCAACCACCTGGGAAGCTGCTACGGCTCCACCGGCCCCCTCTCCCTAAACCCCCGCACGGGCCGCCCCTACGGGAAGGACTTCCCCCCCTCACCCTCCGCGACCTGGCCCGGGCCCAGGCCAGGCTTCTGGACCACCTGGGGGTGGAGAAGGCCACCCTCATCGGGGGAAGCCTCGGGGGGATGGTGGCCCTGGAGTTCGCCCTCATGTACGGAAAGGGTGAGGAAACTCGTGGTCCTCGCCGCCCCCGCCCGGCACGGCCCCTGGGCCCGGGCCTTCAACCACCTGGCCCGCCAGGCCATCCTACAAGATCCCGAGTACCAAAGGGGCAACCCCGCCCCCAAGGGCCTGGCCCTGGCCCGGGGGATCGCCATGATGAGCTACCGGGCCCCCGAGGGGTTTGAGGCCCGCTGGGGCGCGGAGCCCGAGCTTGGGGAAACCTACCTGGACTACCAGGGGGAGAAGTTCCTCCGGCGCTTCCACGCCGAAAGCTACCTCGTCCTCTCCCGGGCCATGGACACCCACGACGTGGGCCGGGGCCGGGGGGGGGTGGAGGAGGCCCTGAAGCGCCTAAGGTCCATCCCCACCCTCTTCGTGGGGATCGACACCGACCTCCTCTACCCCGCCTGGGAGGTGCGGCAGGCGGCCAAAATGGCGGGGGGCCGCTACCGGGAAATCAAGAGCCCCCACGGGCACGACGCCTTCCTCATAGAGACCGACCAGGTGGAGGAGATCCTGGAGGGCTTCCTCCCCTAATACCACCCCATGCTGGCCCAAGCCCGCATGGGGGCCCCGGCACCCCGCCTGGGCTTGGGCGAAGGATTCAGGCCAAAGGGGCACTTCGCTTCACTTCCCCACGCAGAAATTCTGGAAGACCCGGGCCACCACCTCCTCCACCACCTCCTTGCCCGTGAGGAGGGCGAGGGCTTTGGCCGCCTCCTCCACGGCCAAGCCCATGAGGTCCTCGGGAAGGGAGAGGGCCTCCTCCAGGCGCTCCTTGGCCCGGAGGAGGGCCTCCACCTGGCGCTCGGTGAGGAGCACCTCTCCGCCTTCCCTCCCCAAAAGGGCCTCCTTCAGGGCCTCCTTGAGGCGGTCTAAGCCCTCCCCCGTGAGGCTGGAGACGGGCAGGAACCCCGGGTCCTCCCAGGCCGGGGGGAGGTCGCTCTTGGTGGCCACCTTCAGGGTCCTCTCCCAGGGTAAGGGGGGCGGGGCGGGCCTGGGCAGGGAGCGGTCCACCACGAAGAGTACCAGGTCGCTTCCTCGGCGATCCTTAGGGCCCTCTCCACCCCCATCCTTTCCAGGGGGTCCTCCGTCTCCCGTACCCCGGCGGTGTCCACGGCCACCAGGGGGATGCCGAAAAGCTCCAGGGGAGCCTCGAGGTAGTCCCGGGTGGTGCCGGGGATGGGGGAAACGAGGGCCCGCTCATAGCCCAAGAGGGCGTTTAGAAGGGAACTTTTCCCAGCGTTCGGGGCCCGATGAGGGCAAGCCGCGCCCCCCTTTGCGCCAGGCGGGAGGCCCGGGCCTGGGCGAGGAGGGCCTCCACCTCGGCGAGGACCTCCCTCAGGGTCCTTTCCGCCTCCAGGGGCTCCACCCCTTCCTCCGGGTAGTCCAAAAGGGCCTGGACGTGGGCGAGGAGGTCCAAAAGCCGCTCCTCGAGCCTGGCGATCTTCCGGGAGAGCGCCCCCTCCAGCGCCCTCAGGGCCTGCCTTCTCGCAAGCTCCCCTTCCGCCTCAATGAGGGCCAAGACGGCCTCCGCCTGGGCCAGGTCCAGCTTGCCGTTCAGGTAGGCGCGAAAGGTGAACTCCCCGCGCCCGGCGGGCCTTGCCCCTTCCGCCACCAGGACCTCCATCACCCGCCTCAGCACCGCCGGGGAGCCGTGGGTCTGGAACTCCACCAGGTCCTCCCCCGTGTAGGAGCGGGGGGCGCGGAAGACGAGGAGGAGGGCCTGGTCAATGGCCTCCCCCGTCTTAGGTCCACCACCTCGCCCATGGTGAAGCGCCCGCCCCCAAGGCGCCTCGTCCTTGCCCCGCCAGACCTTTGCAGCGATCTCCAAGGCGCCCTCCCCCGAAAGGCGCACCACCCCCACCGCCCCCTTCCCGGGCGGGGTGGCGATGGCGCAGATGGGGTCCTTGAGGTTCACGCCCGGCGAAACTCCTCCTCGGTGATGCCCGCTTGCTTCAGAATGGCCTTAAAAAGACCCCAAGGTATCTCGCCGGAGTGCATGGGCAGCACCACCTTCCGGCCGTCCGGGTGGACGTACACCCTGTGCCCTCCCTTACCCCTCCGGGGAAGCGGCTTAAAGCCAAGCCGTTCCAACTTACGGGCCACCTCGGAGGTCTTAGGCGGCATCCAGGGAAATCTGGGCCACGGTCACATCGGGAGGCGGGGCCTCCCCCAAGGCTTCCAAGGCCTCTAAGGCGGCCTCCAAGGCGTCCTTGGCGTTTTCCAGGGCCTCTTCCGGGGAGTGGCCGAAGGTGGCGCACCAGGGCAGGGCGGGCACCTCAGCAAGCCACACCCCTGGGGTCTCCGGGTCGGGGCGTAAGACGACCGTGTAGCGCATCCCTCTCATTCTACAGGGCCTTCCTCAGGGCCTCGAGGGTCCTTTCCACGTCCTCCTCCTTATGGGCCACGGAGAGGAAGGCCGCCTCAAAGTTGGAGGGGGGCCAATAAATTCCCCGGTCCAAGAGGCCGTGGAAGAAGCGCTTGAAGAGCTCCGTGTCCGTGCGCTTGGCGTCCTGGAAGGTGACCACGGGGCCCTCCGTGAAGAAGACGGTGATCATGGAGCCCACCCGGTTCACCGTGTGGGGGAGGCCCTTCTCCGAGAGGACCTCCTTTAGGCCCCTTTCCAGCCTGGCCCCCAGGTCCTCCAGGTAGGCGTAGTAGCCGGAATTTTCCTCCAAAATCTCCAAGGTGGCAAGCCCCGCGGCCATGGCCAAGGGGTTCCCGGAAAGCGTCCCCGCCTGGTAAACGGGGCCCAGGGGAGCCACCTGCTCCATGACCTCCCGCCTCCCGGCGTAAGCCGCGGCGGGAAGCCCCCCGCCCAGGATCTTCCCCAGGGTGACGAGGTCGGGCTGTAGGCCAAGAAGCTCCGTGGCCCCGCCGAAGGCCAGGCGGAAGCCCGTCATCACCTCGTCGGCGATGAGGAGGACGCCGAACTCCGGGGCCTCGTGGAGGGCCTTTAGGAAGTCCTCCGTGGGGACCAGGACCCCGGCGTTCCCCACCACGGGCTCAAAGATGATGGCGGCGATCTCCTCGCCCCGCCGCTTCAGCACCTCCCGCAGACCCTCGGGGTCGTTGTACTCCAGGACCAGGGTGAGCCTGGCGTACTCCTCGGGCACCCCGGCGGAGGAGGGCACCCCCAGGGTGAGGGCCCCCGAGCCCGCCTCCACCAGGAGGCCGTCCGCGTGGCCGTGGTAGTTCCCCCGGAACTTGACGATGTAGGGCCTATGGGTGTACCCCCGGGCGAGGCGGAGGGCCGACATGGTGGCCTCGGTCCCCGAGTTCACGAAGCGCACCAGGTCCACGAAGGGGTAGGCCCGCTTGACCTTTTTCGCCAGGGCCACCTCCAGGGGCTTGGCGCCCCGAAGGTGAGGCCCCTTTCCAGGGTCTCCCGCACCCGGGCGAGGACCCTGGGATGGGCGTGGCCCAGGATCAAAGGCCCCCAGCTCATCACGTAGTCCAGGTAGCGGTTCCCGTCCGCGTCCCAGACGTAGGCCCCTTCGCCCCGCACCAGGAAGGGGGGGGTGCCGCCCACGGCCTTGAAGGCCCTGACGGGGCTACTCACCCCGCCAGGGATATGCCGCTTGGCTCCTGAAAGTAGGCCTCGGAGATGGGCCGCTCCATGCCCTCCACTCTAGCGGCTTTCCCCCGGGAAAGGGTAGCCTCGGAGGGATGGACACCGTCTGGGCCGGGGTGGGGAGGGGAGCCCTCGCCCTCATCGGGGCCTTTTTCCTCGGAAGAGGCCGTCTTTGGCCCCGCATCGCCCTGGGGGCGGCGGGGGTAGTCCTCATCCCCTTGGGCAACTAGGAGAAAAGGAGCTCCAGGGGCAACCGGAAGCCCGGCAGGGCCTCCCCTCCCTCCAGCACCTCGTGGGGCCTTAAGAGCCGCCCCTCCCCGCCCTGGCCGTAGACCTCCACCGCCTGGAGCTCCGGGTAGACCAGCACACCGCCTTGGCCCCCGCCCCCAGGTAGTCCAGCACCTTGGCCAAGACCTCCTCCGCCTCCTCCCCCGGGGAGACCACTTCCACGGCGAGGTCCGGCGCCCCCTCGTAAAACCCTCCCGGGCCACCTCCTTGAGCCTTTCGTGGGAGAGGAACCAGACGTCGGGGCTTTGCACCCGGTCGGGGTCCCGCCTCAGGATAAACCCCCCTCCACCCCGGCCACGCCGCGCCCCGTTTCCTCCAGCCAACGCATCAGGTGGTAACCGATCCGCAAAGCGATCCTTCCATGCTCCGGCCTGGGCGGCCTCTCCTCCCGGACCTCCCCGTCCACAAGCTCCCCCCCTTCTAGAGGCAGGACGAAGAGCTCTTCAGCCGTCGGCGGGTCTTGACCATGGGGCCTCCCTAGTAGGTTAGCGCCTTCCTCAGGGCGGCGAGGACCCGCCTCGCGTTTGGCCGGTAGAGGTGCTCAATGGCGCTGAAGGGGGATAGGGGGCGTCGTAGCCCGCCACCCGGAGCACCGGGGCCTGGAGGTGGTCTATGGCCCCCTCGGCGATGCGGGCGGCGATCTCGGCCCCGAAGCCCCCGGTGCGCATGGCCTCGTAGACCACGATGGCCCGGCCCGTCTCCCGCACGGCCTCGAGGAGGGTCTCCTCGTCCAGGGGGACCAGGGTCTCCAGGTCCACCACCATCACCTCCACCCCCTCCCTTTGGGCCACCTCCGCCGCCTCCAGCATCACCTCCACCATCCCCCCGTAGCCGATTAAAGTGGCCGCCTTCCCCTCCCGGAGGATGCGGGCCTTGCCTAGGGGGAGGGTGTAGTACCCTTCCGGCACCTCGGCCCTCGAGCCCTATAAAGCTTGATGGCCTCGAGGAAGAACACCGGGTCCTCGTCCTCAATGGCGGAAAGGAGAAGCCCCTTGGCCCTCTCCGGGCTTGCGGGGATCACCACCTTGACCCCCGGGGTGTGGCAGAGGATGGCCTCGGGGGAGTCGGCGTGCTGCTCGGGGGTGTGGACGCCCCCGCCGTAAGGGGCCCGCACCACCACGGGAAGCCCCACCCGTCCCCGGGAGCGGTGCCGCCAGCGGCCGAGGTGGAGAGGATCTGGTCCAAGGCGGGGTACAAAAACCCGGCGAACTGGATCTCCGCCACGGGCCGCATCCCCCCCATGGCGAGGCCGATGGCCATCCCCAGGATGCCGCTTTCCGCCAGGGGCGTGTCAAAGACCCGCTTCTCCCCGTGCTTGGCCTGCAGGCCCTCCGTGACCCGGAAGACCCCCCCGAGCCGCCCCACGTCCTCCCCGAAGACCAAGACCCTCTCGTCCCGGGAAAGGGCCAGGTCCAGGGCCTCGTTGATGGCTTGGACCATGTTGAGGAGCGCATCAGCACCTCCTCCACGTGGAGGCCCCGCCTTAAGGCTTCCCAGGCCCTCCTTTGGTCGGGGCCCATCTCCTTGTAGACGTGCTCCACGATCTCCTCGGGCCTGGGCTCCGGGGCCTCGTCGGCCAGGGCGAGCTCCTTCTGGAACTCCTCCTCAAGCTCAAGAAGAAGCGCCTTTTCCGCCCCCTCGTCCCAAAGGCCCCGCCCCTCCAGGGCCTTCCTGAGGCGGAGGATGGGGTCCTTGGCCCGCCAGGCCTCCTCTTCCTCTTTGCTGCGGTAGCGGGAGGGGTCGTCGGAGGTGGTGTGAGGGGCGAGGCGGTAGGTGAGGGCCTCGAGGAGGGTGGGGCCTTCCCCCTTCCTGGCCCTTTCCACCGCCTTCTTGGCCTCCAGGTACACGGCGAAGGCGTCGTTCCCGTCCACCACCACCCCCGGCATCCCGTACCCCTCGGCCCTTCTGGCCACGTAGTCCACCTTCATCTGCCTGCTCCGGGGGACGCTGATGGCGTAGCCGTTGTTCTGCACCAGGAAGACCACGGGAGCGCCCAAGACCGCGGCGAAGTTCAGCCCCTCGTGGAAGTCCCCCTCGCTGGTGCCCCCGTCCCCGATGGAGGTGGCCACCACCCAGTCCTCCCCCGGTGCCGCCCGGCCAGGGCCAGGCCCACCGCCTGGGGGATCTGGGTGGCGATGGGGATGTAGGGGTTCACCGCCCGCACCCCCTCGGGGAAGCCCCAGCCCGCAGGGTGGGCCCGCCAGTAGAGGAGGAGGACGTGGATGGGAAGCCCCCGGGCGAGGAGCATGGCGCTTTCCCGGTAGCTCGGCACCACCCAGTCCCTTTCCTCCAGGGCCAAGGCCACCCCCACCTGGGCCGCCTCCTGGCCCATGAAGGGGGCGTAGACCCCAAGCCGGCCTTGGCGCTGCAGGGTGAGGGCCTTCTCGTCAAAAAAACCGGGCCCGGCGCATGGCCCGGTAGAGCCTTAGGGCCTCTTCCTCCGGTAGGGGAAACGCCCCTTCATCCAGATACCGCACCACCTTCGGCTTCACGGGGGGAGTTTACCACACGCCCCAGGCGCTCCAGGGCGAGGTGAAGCTCCTCCTCGGCCTTGCAGAAGGCAAAGCGGAAGAGGTCCTTGGGAGGGTCTTCAAGGTAGAAGGCGGAGGCGGGGATCAGGCCACCCGGGCCTCCTCCACGAGCCGGAAGGCGTCCCACCCGGGAAGCTCGGCCATGAGGAAGTAGGTGCCCTCGGGGACGTAGACCCGAAGCCCCATCGCCCTAAGCCCCCCGGCCAGGAGGTCCCGCCTTTTCCGGTAGCTTTCCCGCAGCCTCGTAGAAGCCCTCGCGCCTCGCCACCCTTAGGGCCTCCGCCACCCCGGCCTGCAGGGGCGTGGGGGCGGAGAAGCTCGTCCACTGGCGCATCCCCGCAAGGAGAGGCATGGCCTCCTTGGGCCCCACGATCCAGCCCACCCGGTAGCCCGTGGCCTCGAGGCGCTTCCCCGCGCTCCCCACGGTGAAGGTGCGCTCCGGGGCGAACTCCCGGAGGCGCTTGGCCTTTTTCCGTAGTAGAGCTCGTCGTAGACCTCGTCGGATATGAGGAAGAGGTCGCGCTCCCTTGCGAGGCGGGCGATGGCCTCCAGCTCCCTCTCCCCGAAGACCATCCCCGTGGGGTTCATGGGGGTGTTGAGGAGGAGGGCCCGGGTCCTCAGGGTGAGGGCCCCTTGCAGGGCGGAAAGGTCCAGGCGGAAGCCTCAGGGGTGAGGTCTAAGCGCACAAGCCTGGCCTCGGCTCCTGCCAGGAAGGCGTCCGGCAGGTAGACGTCAAAGAAAGGCTCCAGCACCACCACCTCGTCCCCGGGGCCCACGAGGCTTTGCAGGAGGACGTAGATGGCCTCCGTGGCCCCGGAGGTGACCACCACGCTTTCGGGCTCCACGGAAAACTCTTCGGCCAGGGCCTCCCTTAGCGCGGGAAGCCCCGCCGGGGGGGCGTACTGATCCTGGCGGCCCAAGGCGCGCCGCACCGCCTCCAGGAGGAAGGGGGGCGGGGGATTAGAGGGAAACCCCTGGCCCAGGTTCACCGCGCCCAGGCGCTGGGCGAGCTGGCTCATCCTGGGGAAGATGCTCTCCTTGGCCGCCTCGGTGCGGGGGTGGAGGCGCATGGGGATAGGGTAGCGCAAAGTTATGCGCTGGGGGAAGGGCGGGCCTCCCCGAAGAGGTGGAGGAAGAGGGCCTCGAGGCTCGGCGTCCCCCGGGAGACCTCCAGCACCTCCACGGGGAGCTTTCCCAAGGCCTCCCGTAGCGCCTCCCACGGCCCCAGGAAGAAGAGGACCTCGGGGCCTTCCGCGCTCCAGCCGGGGCCCAGGGCCTTCTGGAGGGCCTCCGCCTTGGGCTCGGCGAGGCGCACCCGGTACCCCTCCCCGGCCCACTCCCGCAGGAGGGCCTGGGTGGGGCCCTCCTTCAGCACCTCCCCCTGGCGGAGGAAGGCCACCCGGTCGCTCACCCGCTCCACCCCTTCCAGGTCGTGGGAGGTGAGGAGGATCCCCCACCCCTCCCCCTTGAGCTCCAGGAGAATCCCCTCAAACTCCCTCCGGCTCACGGGGTCTAGGCCCAGGGTGGGCTCGTCCAGGAGGAGGAAGCGGGGCTTGAGGGCGAGGGCCAGGGCCAAGGCCGCCTTCTGCTGCATGCCCCGGGAGAGGGAGGCGAGGGGGGCGTGGAGGCGGTCCTTTAGGCCAAAGCGCTCCAGCCAGGCCTCAAACCGGGGGCGGACTTCCTTTGGGGGAAGCCCCCGGATGCCCCCGAAGTAGAGGGCGTTCGCCAGGAGGCTCAGGTTGACGTAGAGGTTACGGCTTCCCTCCAGGAGGACACCGAACTCGTGGCCCTGGGGCCTGCGCCGCGCCCCGCCCTCCTCCAGGACCACTTCCCCCCCATCGGGAGGAGGAGGCCGAGGACGACCTTGATGAGGGTGGTCTTGCCCGCCCCGTTGGGGCCCAAAAGGCCCAGGATCTCCCCGGCCCCAAGCTCCAGGCTCACCCCCTTTAGGGCCTCCAGCTTCCCGAAGCGCTTTTGGACGTTCTGCACCAGAAGCCGCATCAGTACCTCCCTAATAGGCCCCTCCGCCGCACCGCCGCGTAGACCCAGGCCATGGCGAGAAGCCCCACGCCCAGGAAGAGGAGGGCCTGGACCAGGGCCAGGAGGAGAAGCCCCGGGGAAACCTCCTCCCCCGTGAAGGCGAGCCGGAGGAGGTAGGCCCCCGGGGCAAAGGGCAGCGGGGTCATCCAAGGCTCAAACCGGACCAAGTAGAAGAAGTAGGGCAGGAAGAGGAACTGGACGATAGTGAAAAACGCGTCCACCTGCTTGAAGTACAAGGCAGTGGCCCCCATGAGGAGGCCGAAGCCCAAGGCGGCGAGGTACAGGGGCAAAAGGCCCAGGGGCCACCAGGGGGCGGGGGTGAGCCTAACCCCGAGGAGGAGGACCAAGGGGAGAAGGGTAAGGAGGCTAGAGGTGATGCCAGCGAGACCCTGCACGAGGCGCGCAGGAGGAGCTGCCGAAGAAGCCCTCCCCGGGCCAGGCCCAGGTGCTCCAGGGTACCTCGGGCGGCCTCGGACTGCACGTTGTACGCCACGGACTGGAAGGTGGCCACCACCAGGCTAAAGGCGGTGAAAAGGAGGAGCAGGGGGCCCAGGTCCAGCCCGAGGTCGGACAGGTCCTTGAGAGCCAGGTTTCTCAGGCCCAGGACCATGGAGTAGAAGAAGAGGACGGAGCCAAAAGCCCCGCCACCTGGTTGAACCAGTAGCGCTTGGTAAGGTTCCAGTCAAGAAGGAACTCGCTCCAGAGCTGCCAGAGCACCATACCTCCTAGAACCTCCCCAGTATACCCCGCCTGCGGACCAGGCGGTACATGTAGGCCATGGCGAGAAGCCCAGCGGCGAGGAAGAAGAGACCTTGAAAAAGGGCGAGGAGGAAAATGCCCCGGTCAAACTCCCCGCCCGTGAGCCCAAGCCGTACCAGGTGGGCTCCCGGGGCAAAGGGGAGGTAGGCCATGTAGGGCTGCCATTGGATGAAGGAGAGGAAGTAGGGAATGAGGAGGAACTGGACAAGAGTGAAGAAGCTACCGATTTGCTTGAAATAAAGGGCTAGAGCGCCCAACAAGAGGGAAAGACCTACCGCGGTCAAGAGGACGACGCCCACCCCCATGAGCCACCAGGAGCTGAAGACCAGGGTGGTTCTTGTAGCCAGAAGGAGAACGAAGAGCAAAAAGATGGTGCGGACCAAGATATAGGTAGCAAGGGCGGTTATACGAAGAAAGAGCTGGTAGAGAAGCCCCCCTCTGGCCAAGGCAAAGTGTTCCAATGTCCCCCGAACGGCTTCTTGATTAAGGGTGAAAGAAATCGTTGTGTAAAAACCAGGACCAATTGCAAGACCGCATACATTAGGACCAGGGAGGAGGTTCCCGAAAGAGTTTCCCCTGGCGCCAGGTTCTGCACCGCCACGAAGATGGCGTAAAAGTAAACCAGATCCACGAAGGCGCCCACGAGGTTATTGAGCCAGTACCGCTTTATCTCCTCTCGCATAAGGAGGAACTCTGCTTCGAGCTGGATAAGGAAGATCTTGAACATGGCCACTTAGAAAAAGTAGGGCCGGATTTCTCCGGCCCTACGATTTACTTATTCATCGACTTCGACGTTGTTTTTGCCGCAGTTGCCAATGCACTTGATGATGCAGTTAACGCTAGAGGTTCGTGAAGGCTTCCTCACCCACCGCATCTTTCTCACCTCCTTTCCCTAGCCCGTGCAGGGGCGAGGTGCCGGCTCTGCCTTGGTTACCCCCCTAAAAACACCTGGGGTTAGAAGAATAGCGACTATTAGAGTAAAACCTGAAATCGCCCAACTGGTAGTAGTAGCCCGACCAGGCATCGCTGTAGCATCCCGTGGCCCCGTAAGCCACGCTCCGGCAGTGGGAAGAGGGCCAACCCGAATCGTAACAGGTGGAAGAGCTGCTGCTAGCCGTCCAAGCGTTGGTCCGGGTTTCCACCCAGCCCCAGATGATGCTACTTGTAGAGCAAATGGCAGTGGCATACGCCTTCGCCCCAGGGGAGGCGGTAGTGGGCATGGCGGAGGCACTTAGGCTACAGGAGGGGAAAAGGGACTGGGGGGCGAGGTACTGGACCAGGAGGGGAAAGGTGTCTAAGCCCACCACCATCCCCCATCGGGGGTTTTCAAAGCTGGGGGCAGATTCTCCCTTTCTCCACCTGGGGGTAGATTATCGGGGCCGTACCGCTTTAGCTGCCGAACGATTTCCCTCAGCTTAGCCCGGAGCTCCTGGCGTTGCACCTCCTCTAGGGGAAGAGGGATCTTGCCCAGAAGGGCGTTCTCCAAGCGCTTACCACAAGCTCCTCGTCTGACCAAAGAGCGTGCTGCTCCTTCACAAAGCGGAGCTGTTCCTCCCAGAATGCCCTTTCCTCAAGGGTGGCTTGGGCCATCCTCCCTTGGGCGTATTCGGCGAACTTCTGCACGCTTTCCTCGGTCATTAGAGGTGGCGCTATGTCTAGGGAAACCCTCCCCTCCTTCTCCCAGTACCGGATCCCGGGGGCGAGTTCTATCCAAGCGCCGGATTGATCTAGGGATTGGGAAGGTGTTGCGGTTGCCGCTCCCCGCCCGCAGCCTGCAAAAAGACCAGAGAGAACGACCAGGAGCGCCAAGAGCCCTTTTGGATTCCAGGCGAAGAACCTCACGTGGACCCGCCGTGTCCGGCCGCTCGCTTTGACCTCCTGGACCTCTTTGTACACCTTCTTCACCTCCTTTCCAAGTCAGTCCCAGGGTAGCAAAAGGAAGGTAACGCTCGCGTAACTCAGGAAACTCTCATAAACGCTCGTTGGCGTTACGCGGAGGTTACGTAAGCCCGGGTAGCCTTTAAGCATGCGGTTCCTGTGGCTTCTCCTCGCCCTCCTCGGGGGCTCTGGGGTCCTTCCCCAGTGCCTCGCCCTCCACTGACCGCCCCCGGGGCTTGGTTTCTAAGCGCCACTTCGGCTTCGCAACCTGGGATGCCCAAGCCGGGGCTAGGGGGAGACTTTTTGGGGCACTTTAGAGGCCCCACTCCCCCCTGAGCCTCGCCACCCGGGCCTGGGCGATGGGAAGGCGGGGGTCTTCCAGGGGAAGGAGCTCCAGTAGAGCCTCCCAGGCCTCGAGGTCCTCCCCCAGGCGCTCGGCCAGGAGGAAGAGGGCGTCCGGGTCCTTAGAGGCCAGGGCCGCCCGCCTTAGGGCCTCCTCCAGCTCCAGGCGGAGGGCCTCCACCCCGGGGACCTGGCTTTGGGGAAGGAGGGGCCCCGGTAGCGGGCGAGGGCTCCCCTTAGGTCCCCTTGGCGGAGGGCCTCCCACACCTCCAAGAAGTCCGCCGCGAGGGCCTGGGCCAGGCGGTAAGGGCGGCTTTCCACGGCAAGCCCCCGCCGCCTCAGGCGCAGGACCTCCATGCGGAGGGCGGGCCCGTTGGCCTCCCCGTAGAGGGCCTGGGCCAGGTCCTCCCCCCTCCAGCCCTCCTTTCGGACAAGGAGGAGGACGAGGAGCTCCGCCTGGCGCAGGGGGAGGGGCTCGCCCCCAAGCCTCGGCTCCCCCAGGGCCTGGAAGTGGGCCGAAGGGCTTGCGGGCCAGAGAAACTCCTGCCCCCGCTTGGAGAGCTCTCCCAGGAGGGGGTGGGGCCTTCCCAGGAAGAGGAGGCCCCGCATGGCCTCCTCCGCTGCCTCCTCCAGGAGGAGGGGAAGGGCCTTGGCCACCCCTTCCCCGTCCCCCCGGTAAAGCCCCTGGGCCAGGGCGAGGAGGGCCTGGACGGGAGGCTCCTTGGCCCAGGGCCTCGCCGCCTGGAGGAAGGGGAGGGCTTCTTTCCCCAGGATGCGCACCCCGGCGGGGGCGAGGTAGGGGAGGGCGGGAAGAGGGGCCTCCTCCAAGGCCTTCCGCAGGTAAGCCCGGGCGGTGGGCTCCTCTCCCTGGAGGAGGCGAAGGTGGGCCATGAGGAGGCGGGCGTAGAGCCCCGCGCCTCCCCTCAGGCTCAAAGGCTCCACCTGGCGGAGGAGGTCGGGGAGGGAAGGCTCCTCCGCCGCGAGAAGGGCGAGCCAGGCCCACTCCAGGAGGGCGGAGGGGGTGAACCCCCGGGCATGGGCTAAGGCGGCGTAGTCCAGGGCCTCCCTCAGGCGGCCGAGCCGCCTCAAGGCGCGGGCTAGG
>BBBN01000018.1 GCA_001311585.1 Thermus sp. JCM 17653 | reverse complement strand
GGGCGGGCGCTCCCCGGCCTTGGGAGGAGGCGCTTCCGGCTTTTCCTCCGCCTCAGGAGGAGGCGTTTCCGCCCGTTCCTCGGCGAGCTCCAGGAAGGGCTGGCCGGGGCGAACCTCGTCCCCCACCTTGACCAGGACCCGCTTCACCACCCCGCCCACCTCGGCGGGCACCTCCATGACCGCCTTGTCCGTTTCCAACTCCAAGAGGGGCTGGCCGGGGGCCACCTGGTCCCCTTCCTTGACCAGGACCCCCACCACCGTAGCCTGCGTGACGTTGTCGCCCAGTTCCGGAAGCCTGAGTTCCATGCCTTCCCCCTACCGCCTGTGCGGCGGCACCTCTTCCAGCTTAAGCCCCAGGGCCTCCCTGGCCTGGTCCAGGGCCCTGGCTTCCGCCTGGCCCTGCTCCACGAGGAGGGCCAAGGCGGCGTAGGCGATGTGCCGGGCGTCCACCTCAAAGAAGTCCCGGAGAGCCTCCCGGGTATCCGAGCGGCCGAAGCCGTCGGTGCCCAGGGCGCAGAAGGGCCGCCCCACGTGGTCCCGCACCAGGCTGGGGAGGGCCTTGAGGTAATCGGTCACGGCCACCACGGGGCCCTCGTGCCCCTCCAGGACCTCCTGCACGTAGGCTTCCGCGCCTTACCGAGAAGCCTCCGCTCCCTCTCGGCCTCCACGGCGTCCAGGTAAAGGGCCTTGTAGCTGGTGGCGCTCCAGACGTCCGCCACCACGCCGAAGCCCGCAAGGAGCTCCTGGGCCTTCAGGGCCTGGGGCAGCATGGGCCCGGAGCCGAAAAGCTGCACCCTGGGGCCTTTCCCCTCCCCTTTCCGGAAGAGGTAAAGCCCCTTGAGGATGCCCTCCTTGACCTTTTCCCGGGGCTCGGGCATGGGGGGATGGGCGTAGTTCTCGTTTTCTATGGTGATGTAGTAGAAGACGTCCTCCCCTCGAGCGTACATGCGGCGGAGGCCGTCCTCCAGGATCACGGCGAACTCGTAGGCGAAGGCGGGATCGTAGGCGAGAAGGTTGGGGGCGGCCAGGGCGTAGACGTGGCTCTGGCCGTCCTGGTGCTGAAGGCCCTCCCCCGCCAGGGTGGTGCGCCCGGCGGTGGCCCCCAGGAGGAAGCCCCGGGTCCTCTGGTCGGCGGCGGCCCAAACCAGGTCCCCGATCCGCTGCAGGCCGAACATGGAGTAGGTGATGAGGAAGGGAATGGTGGGGATGCCCCAGTGGGCGTAGGCGGTGCCGGCGGCGATGAAGTCGGCCATGGCCCCGGCCTCGGTGATCCCCTCCTCCAGGATCTGCCCCTCCTTGCTCTCCCGGTAGGCGGTGAGGGTGCCCGCGTCCACGGGGATGTAGAGCTGCCCCTGGGGGGAGTAGACGCCCACCTGGGCGATCAGGCCTCCATGCCGAAGGTGCGGGCCTCGTCAGGGACGATAGGGACGATGTACTTGCCGATCTTGGGGTGGCGGAGGAGCTTGGCCAGGATGCGCACAAAGGCCATGGTGGTGGAGATCTCCCGCTCCCCCGAGCCCTCGTAGAACTCCCGGAAGAACTCCTCCTCCGGGACCTCGAGGCCCCCCTGGAAGCGCACCCGCCTTTCGGGCACGAAGCCGCCCAGGGCCTTCCTCCTTTCCAGGAGGTAGCGGACCTCGGGGGAGTCCGGCCCCGGGTGGTAGTAGGGGAGCTCCACCAGCTTCTCCTCCGGAAGGGGGATGCCGAGGAAGCGCCTCGCCTCCTTCAGGTCCTCCTCGGTGAGCTTCTTCACCTGGTGGGCCACGTTCTTGGCCATGACCGTGGGGCCCATCCCGTAGCCTTGATGGTCCGGGCGAGGATGACCACGGGGCTTCCCTGGTGCTCCACCGCAGCCTTATAGGCGGCGTAAATTTTGACCATGTCGTGGCCGCCCCGGGACCGGGTGAGCTCGGTGAGCTCCTCGTCCGTCATCCCCTCGATGAGCTTCTTGAGCTCGGGGGTGTTGAAGAAGCGTTCCCTTAGCTCCTTCCCCCCGAAGGCGGCGTAGCGCTGGCTCTCCCCGTCCACCAGGGCCTCAAAGCGGCGGAGGAGGTGGCCCTCCGTGTCCTTGGCGAGGAGGGCGTCCCAGGCCGAGCCCCAGACCACCTTGATCACGTGCCAGCCCGCCCCCCTATAGAGCCTCTCCAGCTCCTGGATGACCTTGGAGTTGCCCCGCACGGGGCCGTCCAGGCGCTGGAGGTTGCAGTTCACCACGAAGATGAGGTTGTCCAGGTTCTCCCGGGCGGCGAGGTGCAAAGCCCCCACCGTTTCGGGCTCGTCGTGCTCCCCGTCCCCCAGGAAGGCCCAGACCTTGGCGGAGCTTTTGGGCTTGAGGCCCCGGTCCTCGAGGTAGCGCATAAAGCGCGCCTGGTAGATGGCCTGGATGGGGCCTAGGCCCATGGAGACCGTGGGGAACTCCCAGAAGCCGGGCATGAGCCAGGGGTGGGGGTAGCTGGAAAGCCCCCGCCCCCCCGGCACCGGGGGGTGGACCTCGCGGCGGAAGTTCTCCAGGTCCTCCTCCCTAAGCCGCCCCTCCAAAAAGGCCCGGGCGTAGTTCCCGGGGGAGGCGTGGCCCTGGAAGAAGACCAAATCCCGGTCCAGCCCCGCCTCCGGCCCGCGGAAGAAGTGGTTGAAGCCCACCTCATAAAGCTCGGCGATGGAGGCGTAGGTGGCGATGTGCCCCCCGATGCCCTCGGCCCTCTTGTTGGCCCGGGTGACCATCATGGCGGCGTTCCAGCGCAGGATGTTGGCGATGCGGCGCTCCAGCTCCAGGTCCCCGGGGTAAGGGGGCTCCTTCTCCTTGGGGAGGGTATTCAGGTAAGGGGCGTTGAGGCGGTTTTGGGGAAAAAAAGCCCTGCAGGTAGAGGTACTGGTCCAAAAGGCGCAAAAGCTCCTCCACCCGCTCAAAGCCTTCCACCCGGAGCACGTACTCCAAGGACTCCAGCCACTCCCGGTTCTCCACCTGCCTAAGGCGCTCCCGCTCCTCCGGCGAGAGGGCCCTAAAGGCTTCCACCAGCGCTTTCTCCGTCATGCCTCCCCCTTGCGGAAAACTACACTACACCGACCTACCCCTAAGTGTGGCGCAGGGGAGGCCGGTTTGTCCAATAGAACCTCCCGGGCCCATGTGATAAGCTTTTCTTATCATGGATCTGCGCCGCCTGCGCCTCTTCCTCCTCCTGGCCGAGGAAAAAAAACTTCCACAAGGCGGCGGAGCGGGCCTACCTCTCCCAGCCGGCCCTCTCCCAGCAGATCCAGGCCCTGGAGCGGGAACTCGGGGTCAAGCTGGTGGAGCGGAGGCCCTTCCGTCTGACCCCGGCGGGGGAGGCCCTGAAAGAGCAGGGGGAGAAGCTTCTTAAGGAGGTGGAGGCCCTGAAGGAAAGGGTGCGCCGGGCGGGAAGGAGGGAGCTGCGCTTCGGCGTGCCGGAGAACCTCCTCCCCGACCTTATGCCCCTCCTGGACCACCTGCGTCGGGGGCTGGGCCAGCCCGTGGAGGTCTTGGAGATGCACACCCCCGAGCAGGTGCGGGCCCTCAAGGAAGGACGGCTGGACTACGGGCTTGCCGGGCTAAAGGTGGAGGACCCCGGGATCGGGGAGGAGCCCCTTTTCAAGGTGCCCATCGTGGCCCTCCTGCCCGAAGGCCACCCCTTGGCGGGGGAGGAACGGGTGGCCCTAAGCGACCTGCGGGAGGAGCCTTTTCTGCTCATCCCCCGGGAGTCCCTCCCGCCCCTCCACGAGGCTTCATGGAGGTTTTCCGCAAGGCGGGGTTCGCTCCCAAGGTGGTGCGGGAGGTGGCCCGCTTTCCCCAGGCGGTGAGCCTGGTGGCCGCCGGGGTGGGGGTCTACCTCACCCTGGCCCCGTACCGGGTCTTTCCCCACCCGGGCACCGTTCTTAAGCCCCTAAGAGAGGAAGCCGCCCTGCAGGTTTCCCTTATCTACTGCAAACGCCCCCCACCCCCCCGCCTTCAGGAGGTGCGGGCCCTGCTTTCCGGCCTGGTGCTTTAGGCCTGGAGCCCGGGGGCCTCCCCCTCGCCCCAGGCGAGCTCCACCAGGGCGATAAGGTCCTCCACGGGCACCCCATAATCCCGGGAAAGGCGGGTGATCTCGTGACCCAGGCGGCGGAGATGGGCCAGCTGGGCGGGGCCGGCCTCCTGGGCCAGGCCCAAAAGCCAGGAGAGGAGGGTTTCGGCCTCCTCGTCGGTGAGGCCATCGGTCAGGGCCTCGTCTTCCAGAAGCAGGTGGGCGGGGTCGTCCCTCATCGCCTCTTTAGTATCTCCCCTTGGCGCACCATGCCAAGCCTGCGGGCCAGGGCCTCGAGGTGGGCGGGGTCCTGGGATGCCGCAAGCCAGGCCCTGAGCTCCGCCACCCGCGCCTCGGCTCGACGAAGCTCCGCTTCCAGCCGGGCCCCCCTTTGGGCCAGCTCGTGGGCCCGCACCCCCTCCTGGGCCAAAAGGAAAAGCGCATGGACCAGGCCCAGGGCGAAGACCAGGTGGAGGAAGCGGTAGATGGGACGCTCCACGGTGCGGCCATTATACCCGAAGCCCCGTCTTGGGAAAACCGGGGACTATTTCTAGAATAGAAGGGAAAGGCAGGAAAGCAACGGGTGCAGAAAAAGCCCACCAAGGGCAAAGGTGGCGTATCTACCTCATTGGCAATCTTCTGCGTGTTGCATCTGCACACCGCCTGTGTATACTGGAACTGAAAGGAAGGAGGAGCCATGCCAAGGACCAAGGAAAAGGAGAACTACCGGGCGCGGCTTAAGGCGGTGGGCCTGCGGCACACCCTGCCCAGGGAGCGGATCCTGAGCTACCTAGACCGCAAAAACGTACACCCCACCCCGGAGGAGCTCTACCAGGGCCTGAAGAAGCGGGGCTACGACATCGGCCTCTCCACCGTTTACCTGAACCTGCACGTCCTCAGGGAGCACGGGCTCCTCTACGAGTTCAAGGACCCCAAGGGCTACACCCGCTACGACGGCTACAACGAGCCCCACGTGCACCTGGTCTGCCTCTCCTGCGGCAAGGTGGAGGACCTGCTCCTCAAGAACCTTCCCGAGCTGGACGTGAACCCCGCCATGCAGGCGGCCGCCGAGCGCACGGGTTGGGCCCTGGAGGCTTCCGCCTGGAATTCCGGGGGAAGTGCCCGAGCTGCCAAAAGTAGCCGCTCGAGGCCAGGGCCCGGGGGTCTCCCGGGCCCTCGCTTTTACACTCCCCCACGCCAAGTGCCCCGCCGCGGCTTCCGACCCCAGAGGGGCTTCCCTATAGCCCCATTCGGGAATCCCAGGTTGAAACTAAGTGCCCCCGCCTTGATTTCGCAACATGGGATACCCGAAATAGGGCCAGGAGGAAGCTCTTGTGGGGCCCCCACCGCGGCTTTCGCCGCGGTGGGGTACTTAAAGTGCGGGCACTTGGCTTGCGCCGGCACGGGGTGGGATCACAAGGCCTCCGCCACCTTCAGAAGGGTGCGCACGCCGAAGCCCGTCCCCCCCTCGGGGCCCAGGGCGTGGGCCTTCTTGGCGAAGGCGGGCCCGGCGATGTCCAGGTGGACGAGGGGCACCTGCACGAACTCCGCCAAAAAGAGGGCGGCGGTGATGGCCCCGCCGTAGCGGTCCCCCACGTTCTTGAGGTCGGCCACAGGGCTTTTCAGCTTCTCCCGGTAGGCCTTCTCCAAGGGCATGGGCCAGACCTTCTCCCCCGCCCTTTCCGCCGCCTCCCGCACCTTCTCCCCCCAGGAGGCTCGGTGGCGAAGAGGGCCGCCACCTCCTCCCCCAGGGCCACCGCCGCGGCCCCCGTGAGGGTGGAAAGCTCCAGGATGCGCTCCGCCCCCTCCCTTTCGGCGTAGGCCAGGGCGTCGGCCAAGGTGAGGCGCCCCTCGCGTCGGTGTTCATCACCTCCACGGTCTTGCCGGAAAGGGTCTTGAGCACGTCCCCTACCCGGTAGGCCCTACCGGAGACCAGGTTCTCGCAGGCGGCGATGTAGCCCCTTAGCTCCACGGGAAGGCCCAAAAGGGCCGCGGCCTTGAAGGCCCCGAGCACGGCCGCCGCCCCCGCCATGTCGCCCTTCATGGTGGCCATGCTCTCCGTGGGCTTGAGGGAGTAGCCGCCGGAGTCAAAGGTGAGGCCCTTCCCCACGAGGTCCAGCCGGGCCTTAGCCCCTTCTGGGGCGTAGCGGAGGCGGATGAACCGGGGCGGGTTCTCCGAGCCTTGGGCCACGGCGAGGAAGGCCCCCATGCCGAGCTCGGCGATGGCCTTCTCGTCCAGGACCTCCACCTCCACCCCTAGGGCCTAAGCTCCAAGGCCCGCTCCGCCAGGGCCTCCGGGGTGAGGAGGTTGGGGGGCTCGTTCACCAGGTCCCGGGCCAGGTAGACCCCTTCCGCCACCTTCCTCGCCCGCTCCAAAAGGCTTCGGGGACGCCGGGGAGAAGGAGGGTGAGGGCCTTTTCCTCCTGGGTGGCCTTGAACCGGTCAAAGCGGTAGGCCCCGAGGAGAAGGCCCTCGGCCAGGGCGTAGGCGTCCTCCAGGGGCTCCACCAGGGCCTCGGGGAAGGCGAGCTTGAGGAGGGCCTGGGCGAGCCTCCCGCCGCTTTCCCGGTCGTCCTCGCCCCGCCCGAAGAGGAGGACGGGGCCTTCCTCCGCGTAGAGGAGGAGGCTCTCCCCCGCCTTAAGCCCCGCCTCCTTCAGGGCCTGCCGGAGCCGCCCCTTGAGGCGGGCGTCCAGGGCCTCTCCCTGGGGGAGGAGGGCGCCTTCCTTGGCCCAGACCACCTTGAGGGGGGCCCGGCCCTCGGCCAGACCCGTGGAAACGGCGCGTAGGGTAATCACGTGCAAGGTTTTACCACAAAGGCGTGGCAGAATGGGGGGGATGCGGTGGCTTCTTTTGGCGAAGCAGGCGGCCCTCGGGGGGGCGGCGGCCTCGAGGGGGTGATGATGAAGGCCCCCTGGGCCTGGGCCCTGGCGGTGCGCCTGCCGGACGGAAAGATCCACGTGGAACGCCACGAGGAAAGGGCCCTCACCGAGCGCTACCCCTGGGCACGGCTTCCCCTCCTCCGGGGGGTGGTGGCCCTCTTGGACGCCCTCAGCGTGAGCTACCGGGCCCTGGCGCGGAGCGCCGAGCTTGCCGGGGGCGAGGAAGTCCCCAAGGGGGCGCTTTGGGGGACGGTGGCGGTGAGCTCCTCATCGGCATCGCCCTCTTCATCGTCTTCCCCGGTTTCCTCTCGGGGCTTCTCTTGGACCCCGCCCGCCACCCCGTGCTCTACAACCTCCTGGCGGGGACGATCAAGGTGGGGATCCTCGTGGGCTACCTCCTTTTCATCGGGCGCATGCCGGAGATCCGGCGCTTCTTCATGTACCACGGGGCGGAGCACAAGGCCATCCACGCCTACGAGAAGGGGCTTCCCCTCACCGTGGAAAACGTCCTGGCCCAACCCCGCTTCCACCCCCGGTGCGGCACCACCTTCATCGCCTTCGTCATCGTGGTCTCGGTGCTGGTCTACAGCCTGATCCCGGCCCCAGAGGTCCTCTGGTGGCGGCTTTTTGCGAGGGCCCTCTTCCTGCCCCTGGTGGCGGCCTTGGCCTTTGAGCTCCTCTACTTCTCCGCCCGGCACCAAGACCCCCTCTCCCGCCTCTTCCGGGAGCTCGGCTTCCGCTTCCAGGCCCTCACCGTGGCCGAGCCCACCCCGGAGATGGTGGAGGTGGCCATAAGGAGCACCGAGGCGGCCCTGGGGGAGAAGGTGGTGGCATGAAGCGGGTTCTCGTGGCCCTGTCCGGGGGGGTGGACTCCTCCGTGGCCGCCCTCCTCCTCAAGGAGGCGGGCTACGAGGTGGTGGGGGCCATGATGCGCTTCTGGCCCGACCTTCCGCCCCCGAGCCTGGAGGCGGGGAAGCCCCGGGCCTGGGAGAGCTGCTGCACCCCCGATGCCGCCTACGAGGCCCGGCGGGTGGCGGACCGCCTCGGCATCCCCTTCTACCTCCTGGACTACCGGGAGGTCTTTGAGGAGGAGATCATCTCCCCCTTTTTGAGGGACTACGCCCGGGGGCGCACCCCGAACCCCTGCGCCCGGTGCAACACCTTCGTCAAGTTCGGGGCCCTCCTCAAGCGGGCGAGAAGGCTCGGCCTGGACTACGTGGCCACGGGCCACTACGTGCGGAAGGAGGGAGACGCCCTCCTTAGAGGCCTTGACCCCAACAAGGACCAGACCTACTTCCTCTGGGGCACCCCCAAGGAGGCCCTCCCCCACCTCCTTTTCCCCGTGGGGGGACTCACCAAGCCCGAGGTGCGGGCCCTCGCCGAGAAGGCGGGCTCCCCACGGCGAGAAGGCCGGAAAGCCAGAACCTCTGCTTCGTGGCCGGGGACCTCGAGGGCTTCCTCAAGGAGCGCCTAAGGCCCAGGCCCGGCCCTCTCGTGGACGCCCTCACGGAGGAGGTGGTGGGGGAGCACCAGGGGGCGAGCCTCTACACCCTGGGCCAGAGGAAGGGGCTCGGGCTCTACAAGACCCACCTGGAGCGGTACGTGGTGGGCGTGGACCCCGAACGGAACGTGGTCTACGTGGGGCCCAAGGAGGCCTGCTACTGGGAGGGCCTGGAAGGGGAAGGCGTGAACCTCCTCGCCGACCTTCCCGAGGAGGTGGAGGTCCAGGTGCGCTACCGCACCCCCCTGTGCGGGCCCGGGTGGAGTCCCTAAACCCCTTGCGCCTCCGCTTCGCCCACCCCGTCTTCGCCGTGACCCCAGGGCAGAGCGCCGTCTTCTACCGGGGGAGAGGCTCCTTGGGGGTGCGGTGATCCGGAGGGGGCTTTACAACGCGGCGGGCCTTGACCTG
The DNA here is from genome assembly GCA_001311585.1 of Thermus sp. JCM 17653. Taxonomy (GTDB): domain Bacteria; phylum Deinococcota; class Deinococci; order Deinococcales; family Thermaceae; genus Thermus. The sequence continues at coordinate 4,436 of BBBN01000018.1, read as the reverse complement.
GGCCTGAAGGGGAGGGCCTTGACCTTCTCCTGACAAAGGGCTGGCAGAGTACGGGTGGGAGGTTTGGAGATGAAGAAGCAAGCGGTCCTCTTGGCGGTCCTGAGCCTGGCCGGGGCGGCTTTGGCCCAGATCCGGGCCGATGGCTCCTCCACCGTCTACCCCATCACCCAGGCGGTGGCGGAGGAGTTTGTGACCCGAAACCCCCAGGTGAGGATCTCCGTGGCCTTCTCCGGCACCGGGGCGGGGTTCCAGAAGTTTTGCCGGGGGGAGACGGACGTCCAAAACGCCAGCCGGCCCATCCGCAAGTCGGAGCTGGAGGCCTGCCAGAAGGCGGGAATCCAGTTCATTGAGATCCCCGTGGCCTACGATGCCCTCTCCATCCTGGTGAACCGGCAGAACACCTGGCCCAGTGCCTGACCACCGCCCAGCTCAAGTCCATCTGGGAGCCCAACGCCAAGGTGAACTACTGGAAGGACCTGAACCCCGCCTGGCCCAACCGCCGCATCGTCCTCTTCGGGGCGGGCACGGACTCCGGCACCTTTGACTACTTCACCGAGGCCATCATGGGCCGGGCCGGGTCCATCCGCAAGGACTACTTCCCCTCCGAGGACGACAACGTGATCATGCGGGGGGTCACGGGCAACCCCTACGCCATGGCCTTCGTGGCTTCGCCTACTACGAGGAGAACAAGGACAAGGTCCGGGCCCTGGCCGTGGACGGGGGCAAGGGGTGCGTGGCTCCCAGCCGGGATAGCGTGCTAAACGGCACCTACCTGCCCCTCTCCCGGCCCCTTTTCATCTACGTGAACCTGAAGAGCCTGGAGCGCAAGGAGGTGCGGGACTTCGTGGACTTCTACCTCTCCCCCGCCGCCCGGCGGGCCATCCGCTCCACGGGGTACGTGGAGCTGCCCGACGAGGCCTACCGCATCGGCCAGGGCCTGGTGGCCCGCAAGAAGACGGGGAGCTTCTTCACGGACCTGCCCCCTGGCACCCCCCTGGCCAAGTTCATTGAGGAGCTGCGGAAGGAAGTGCAGTAGCCCCGCTGACCCCTGGGGGTGGGGGAGTTTCCCCCACCCCCTTAGAATGGGAAAGGCATGGAGATCCTGAAGCAAAGGCCCTCGAGGAACCCCAAGGAGGTGCTCACCTTCGCCCTCCTGGTCTTCCTCTCCTCCATCACCCTCCTCACCACCCTGGGGGTGATCCTGAGCCTGGTAGGGGACGTGGCCCAGTTCTTCCGCCGGGTGCCCCTCACGGAGTTCCTCTTCGCCCCCGAGTGGACCCCCCTCTTCGCCGACCCCCGCTACGGCATCAGCCCCTCATCGCCGGGACCTTCCTGGTCACCCTCATCGCCCTCCTGGTGGCCGTGCCCCTGGGCCTGGCCCTGGCCATCTACCTCTCGGAGTACGCCTCCGGGGCCGCCCGGGCCCGCATCAAGGGCACCCTGGAGCTCTTTGAGGGCATCCCCACCGTGGTCTTCGGCTACTTCGCCCTGCTCTTCGTCACCCCCCTGCTGCAACGGGTCATCCCTGACCTGAACATCTTCAACCCCCTCTCCGCCGCTGGTGATGGGCTTCGCCATCATCCCCTACATCTCCAACGTGGCCGCCGACGCCATGGAGTCCGTGCCCCGCTCCATCCGCGAAGCCGCCTACGCCCTGGGGGCCAGGCCCTACGAGGTGGCCCTGCGGGTGGTCTTCCCCGCGGCCATCTCGGGCATCATCGCCGCCATCATCCTGGCCACCAGCCGGGCCATCGGCGAGACCATGATCGTGGCCATCGCCGCCGGCCAGCGGCCCATCCTCACCCTGGACCCGCGGGAGACCATCGCCACCATGACCAGCTACATCGTCCAGGCGGCCACCGGGGACCAGCCCACCGGCTCCACCGGCTTCTACGCCCTCTTCGCCGTGGGCTTCACCCTCTTCCTCCTGACCCTCTTCCTCAACATCCTGGCCCAGTACGTGGTGGAACGCTACCGGGAGCGGTATGAATAGGACCCTATCCTCCCCTTCCCCCGAAGCCTTCGGCACCGACCCCTGGAAGACCCGCATTGACCGGACCTTCGCCCGGGCCCTGGTCCTGCCCCTGGTGCTGGCCATCGGCCTCCTCGTCCTCCTCCTGGGGGACACCCTCTACCGAAGCGTCTCCGTGCAGGTGGTGCGGGCGGACGAGGGCCCCGGCAGGACCTACCCCTTCGGCCTCGCCGCCACGGAGGTCCTGCGGCAGGAGCTTCTGGCCCGGGGGTACACGGAGGAGGAGGCCAGCTACCTGCTCCAAGACCCCACGGAACGGCGGGTCCTCTTCCTGCAGAACCGGGTGGAGCTCATGTGGAACACCCAGGAAGGCCCCTTCCGCTACGTGGTCACCGGCCTTGGGGACGAGCGCGTGGCCGACTTCTCCCTCCTGGAGGGCCTGAGGCGCTGGGAGGAGCTCAAGGCCGGCCTGGGGGAAGGGGAGCGGCTTGTCCTCAACCCCTGGCTGGACCAGAGCTTCCTCACCCGCACCCCCTCCCGCTCCCCCCTCACCGCGGGGATTGGGGTGGCCATCTGGGGTACGATCTGGGTCCTCTCCCTGGCCCTCCTCATCGCCATCCCCGTGGGCATCGGCACGGCCATCCTCCTGGAGGAGTACCTTCGGGAGGGCACCCTAAACCGCATCCTCGAGGTCAACCTGCGCAACCTGGCCGGGGTGCCCTCCATCGTCTACGGGCTTCTGGGCCTGGCCATCTTCGTGCGGGAGATGGGCCTGGGGCCCACCATCCTCTCCGCTGCTCTGACCCTGGGGCTTCTTGGCATCCCGGTGATCGTGGTAACCGCCCGGGAGTCCCTGCGGGCCGTGCCCGAGTCCCTGCGCCAGGCGGCCTTCGCCCTGGGGGCCACCCGGCGGCAGGTGGTCTTCCGGGTGGTGGTGCCCGCGGCCTGCCGGGGATGGTCACCGGGGTCATCCTCTCCGCCGCCCGCCTGATTGGCGAGGCCGCCCCCCTCCTCCTGGTGGGGGCCGCGGCCTACGTGCCTTCTACCCCACGGGGCCCTGTCGGAGTACACGGTGATCCCCGTGCAGATCTACCTCTGGGTCTCCATGAACATCCCCGAGTTCGCCCGGGTGGCGGCGGCGGGGATATTGGTCATGCTCCTGGTGCTCTCGGGCCTCTACTTCCTGGCCCTCTACCTGAGGAACCGCTTTAGGAGGGAATGGTGAGTCTGGAAATGCTCAAGGAACACGAGACGGTGCGCACCGCGCCCGTCTCCGAGGCCGAGGCCCTGGTGGACGTGCGGGGCCTGAGCCTCTGGTACGGTAAGAAGCAGGCCCTTTACGACATCTCCGTGCGCTTCCCCCGGAACCAGGTCACGGCCATCATCGGCCCCTCGGGGTGTGGGAAAAGCACCCTCCTACGCTCCCTCAACCGCATGAACGACCTGGTGCCCGGGGTACGGGTGGAGGGGGAGGTCCTCTACGAGGGGGTGAACATCTACGACCCCCGGGTGGACCCGGTGGCCGTGCGGCGGCACATCGGCATGGTCTTCCAGAAGCCCAACCCCTTCCCCAAGACCATCTTTGAGAACGTGGCCTTCGGCCTGCGGCTCATGGGGGTCAAGGGCAGCGAGCTGGAGGACCGGGTGGTGGAGGCCCTGAAGCGGGCCGCCCTGTGGAACGAGGTGCAGGACCGCTTCAAGAAGGAAAGCGGCCTCAGGCTCTCCGGCGGGCAGCAGCAACGGCTCTGCATCGCCCGGGCCATCGCCGTGGAGCCCCCCCTCCTCCTGATGGACGAGCCCACCAGCGCCCTGGACCCCATCGCCACCCAGGCCATTGAGGACCTCATCCAGGAACTCAAGACCCGCTACACGGTGGTGATCGTCACCCACAACATGCAGCAGGCCGCCCGGGTCTCCGACCGCACCCTCTTCATGCACCTGGGGGTGCTGGTGGAGGAGGGCCCCACGGAGGTCCTCTTCACCAAACCCAAACACCCCTACACCGAGGCCTACATCAGCGGGCGCTTCGGCTAATACAATCGGTGCTATGTCTCCCCTCGCCCTCCTCTTCCTCACCCTCTTCAACAGCGTCCTGGGCCTCTCCATCCTCTTCCCCATCCTGGGGCCTTTGGGCCGGGAGCTGGGCCTGAGCGAGGTCCAGGTGGGCCTTTTCTCCACGGGCTACGCCTCATGCAGTTCCTCCTTGCCCCCTACTGGGGAAGGCGGAGCGAAGGGGGCCGGAAGCCCGTCCTCCTCGTGGGCATCCTGGGCTTCGCGGCGAGCTTCTTCCTCTTCGGCGTCTTCGCCCTCCTGGGGGAGCGGGGCCTCGTGCCTCAGGGGCTCCTCTTCCCCCTGCTCCTCCTGGCGCGGCTTCTCGGGGGGGCCTTCAGCTCCGCCACCCTGCCCACGGCCCAGGCCTACGTGGCGGACGTAACGGGGCGGGAGGGTCGCACCGCGGGCATGG